>DATBQN010000380.1:0-9120 GCA_036560825.1 Thermoanaerobaculia bacterium | reverse complement strand
GCAGTCACGCAGCCATGTCGTCATCGATGCCACGGTTCACGAAGCACCGCCGGAGGCCTTTCACGAGTACCGCGCTTTCTTTGAGTCCAACGGGATCGACTGGGAGATCCGGGTCGTCCATCCTCGTCTGGAGGTGGCGGTCGCCCGCGACGCGCAGCGTAAGGCTTGGACGGTGGGCGCTGAGCGAGTGGCGATTCTGCGTGCGAAGTTCACCGGAATGACCTTCGCCTCCGAGTGGTTTCTGGATACCTCGGACGATACGCCCGAGCGTACCGTGCACCGCCTACTCGCGGTTGAGTGACCTCGAGGCCCGGCGAGGCTTCGCCGTCAAACGGCGACGCCAGATCCGCATCCGTCGGTTAGCGGAGCCTCTCAAAGCTGGTACGCGTACGACAGCTTCAAGAAAACCGTCCGCCCCGCCGGCCGCAACAAACCGGCGTCGGATAGCGCGCGCTCGTCGCCGTAGCCGAGGAACATCACGGTCTGCCAGTTGAGCTTGTAGGCGAAGAGGGCGGAGAGGGTGCGGTCGTCTTCTTTCGCCGGGGCGTTCGCCGGGTCGCGATAGAGGGCTAGGCGGGGATCGACCGTCGCCCGCTGGCCGATCAGACGGACGAAGGTGCGCGGGGTGAAGGTGTAGGTCGCCTTGAGGCGGTCGACGGCGGCCCAGAGCTGGCGGCCTCCCGCCTCGCCGCCGGCGGCCGGCACGTCGAGCCAGCGGCGCGAGAAGACGCCGGCGAGCTGCAGGTGGTCGGTGGGACGGACCACGGAGGTGAGAGTGAGGAGGCCGCCGTGGCCGCGCCGGCCGTCGACCAGGTCGACGTCGTCGCCCACGAAGCCGGTGAGCGTGATCGCCCCGATCCGCAGGCCCGGGGTGACCTGGAGCTGGAGGTCGACGTGCGGCCGCGCGACGATGCGGCCGGCGGCGAGCACCCGCTCCCATTGGTAGATCACCCGCGCGAAGCTCGACAGCTTGCCGTCCGCCCCGATGCCGATGCCCGGCCGGTTGAGCACCAGCCGGCCGCTGGTGTCCTCGACGTGGTCGCCGATGAGGAAGGGGCGCAGGCGGCTGAAGAAGCCCCCCTGCGGATAGCGGTTGCTGCCGGACTCGAAGGACGCCTCGCGGATGCCCACCTGGGGAAGGAACCCCGAGTCGGCGCGGAAGCCGTCGCCGATGTCCTTGCCCTCGAAGAAGAAGTCGAAGTTGGTACGCGAGTGGGACCACTGGAGGTCGGCGGCGTGCCCCGAGAGGCGCCGGCCGTCCCACTCCGTCGCCAGCGCCGGCAGGTTCGGGGTGCGCGAGTCGCTGTAGAGGAACTGCCCGGTGACCGAATCGCCGTCGCCCGGCTGCCAGCGGAAGTCCGGTCCCACCACCCGGTTGTGGACGCCGCCGGCGCTCTCGCGGTCGGTGGTGAGGAAGCTCGCGAAAGAGCTCCCGAGGTCGCGGCGGAAGCGGCCGATGGCTACCGTCGAGGCGAAGTCCTCGTTGACCAGTGACGAGGCGGCGGGGCCGGGGAGGATGGCGCTGCCGCCGCCGCGGTCCTCGGCGACGAGGAAGGTGTAGGCGTTGTCCTCGCCCAGCCGGCCGGTCGCCCGCGCCCCCCAGCGCGGCGAGGTGACGGTGCGCGTGTAGACCGCCTGGAGGGGCGTTGCAAAGAGGTCCGAGCCCTCGAGGAAGAACGGACGCTTCTCGGGGTAGAAGAGGGCGAAGCGCTGGTTGGCGGAGATCTGCGCGGTGTCCGACTCGATCTGCGAGAAGTCGGGGTTGAGAGTGGCGTCGACGGCGTGGTTTGGCGACGGCGTCCACTTGACGTCGACCCCGCCGTCGGCCCGTGTCTTCGCCGCCAGCGGCGTCCCCACGTCCCCCACCGGATCGTCGCTCCACTTGCCGTTGCCGTACGGCGCCACCACGAGATGGCCGCCGGGCGGCAGGCCGGCGAGGCCGGTCAGCGGGTTCTCGTGGCAGATGAAGCAGTTCGAGCCGCGCGGCAGCCGGACCGAGAACATCTGGTAGTGGAAGTCGCGCGGGTAGTTGCGGTAGAGGATGATGCCCCAGGTCTGCGGGTCGGCGCGGCCGTAGCGCAGGCTGCTGAAGGGGATGCGCATCTCGAGCACCCAGCCGGTCGTGGTGATGCGGGTCGCCGAGTCCCAGAAGTAGTCGGGCGAGGGGTCCTCGCCGCTGGCGTCGTTGGTCACCGCGTCGTATTGGACGTTCGCCGGGTTGGCGAGGAAGAGGATGGCGCTCTTGCCGTCGTGCCGGGTGTCGAGGATGATGCCGCCGTAGTCGGTGTCGCCCGAGATGTCGTCGTGATCGCCGAGCGGCGCGCGGAGGGCGCGCGGGTTGGGGTCGCTGAACTCGAAGGCGGCGTAGAAATAGCGGTCGTCGTAGGCGAGGCGCGCGGCGGTCGCCGCCGGCGGCGGGCCGTTGTCGCTCCGCTTCGTCTCGTAGAAGGTCTCCAGCCGCGGCACGCCGCGCCACCCCGGGTCCCCCAGGTCGCCGTCGATCGAGATGGCCCCGGCGGCGCGGGTGATGTGGATCTCCGGCGAGGGCTCGATCGCGGCGAGAGCGAGCGGCGCCAGCAGGACGATGGCGGCGAAGGCGCCGATGGCGCGGATCGCCGCCAGCGAGAGGCGGAGATGAGGCATGGGAACCCGCGCCGGGTCGAGCATGCGGCTAGTACGAGCGGGGCGCGCTCAAGGTTGCGGGCCGATGACGGCAGCGCCAACCGGATGGAGGCCGCGCGGCAACGGGCTGCGGCAGGCTACAGCTCCGCCACGAGCTGCTTTCGCTTCGTCTCGTATTCTTCGGCGGAGATGAGGCCGTCGTCGAGGAGCTTCTTGAGGGAGCGCAACCGCTCGGCGCTCGAGGGAGCCGCCGGGGCGGCGGGTGAGGCTGGAGCGGCAGATGCGGCAGGGGCGCCGGCAGCATGGTAGGCCTCCACCGCGGCGAGGATGGCGCGCTTGAACTCGACGGGATGCGCCACCCTCGGGAAGACGGCGACCCCCGCCTGGCTCGCGGTATCGATCTCCACGTCGCCGAAGCCCAGGATGCGCCCCCAGAAGGACTGGCGGTGCTCGACGTTGTTGATCTTCCAGAGGTAGGAATCGACCGAGCGCTTGGAGAGGATCCCGTACTGCTGGATCATGCGGTGGGTGGTGAGGATGTACTCGTTCGAGCGCAGGCGCACCCAGGCGACGAGCGCGGCGACGAGGGCGGCGATCACCACGAAGCCGGCGAGCGCCAGCAGGACGACGTTCTGCGTCGCATGGTAGACGGCGATCCCGGCGCCGGCGGCGACGATCGCCGCGGCGATCACGGGCACCAGCACGATGCGGGTCGGATGGGCGCGGAAGACGATCGTCTCGCCCGGCTGCAGGTGATCCTCGACGCCCATCGACCGGCCCTCCTCCCGCGCGCTCCGCTCGACGATATGCCGGCCCCCGAGCGGGCGTCAACTTGGGCGTAACCGTTCGGGACTAGAATGCCCGCCATGGCGCCATCACGGGAACGCACCGCTTGACCCCCGCGACCCGCCGCCTCCTCGTCGTCTCCAACCGTCTTCCCGTGGTGCTCGAAAAGGGCGCCGGCGGGTGGACGCTCAAGAGGGGCTCGGGGGGGCTGGTCAACGCGCTCGCCCCCGTCCTCTCGCACCGCGGCGGTCTCTGGATCGGCTGGCCGGGCCTCGCCCTCGAGGAGGGCGGCGACTGGGAGGAGCTGATCGAGACCGGCTTCCGCGAGCGCGGCTACGACCTCGTGCCGGTGCTCCTCTCGGACGAGGAGGTCAAGAATTTCTACGAGGGCTTCTCGAACGCCGTCCTCTGGCCCCTCTTCCACGACTTGACCGACTCCTGCGACTTCGACCCGGCGTTCTGGTACGCCTACCTCCGCGTCAACGAGAAGTTCGCCGCCACCGTCGTCGAGCAGAGCCGCGACGACGACTTCATCTGGGTGCAGGACTACCAGCTCATCCACGTCGCCGAGCGGGTGCGCGAGCAGGCCCCCGAGCGCCAGATCGGCTTCTTCCTCCACATCCCCTTCCCGCCGCTCGACATCTTCGTCAAGCTCCCCTGGCGGAGCCGGATCCTGGGCGCGCTCCTCGCCTACGACCTCCTCGGCTTCCAGACGCCGCGCGACCGCCGCAACTTCCTCACCTGCATCGAGCACCTGCTGCCGGACGTCGAGATCTCGCGCGGCCACACGATCGCCCAGGTCAAGGTCGGCGAGCGGGTGATGAAGGTCGGCTCCTTCCCCATCGGCATCGACGCCCAGAGCTTCGAGGACTCGGCGCGCTCCGAGGACGTCGTCCTGCGGACGGCCGAGCTGCGCAAGAAGATCGGCCGCTGCGAGCTCGTCTTGGGCGTCGACCGCCTCGACTACACGAAGGGCATCCCCGAGCGCCTGATGGCCTTCCGCAACGCCATCGAGCGCTTCCCGGAGCTGCGCGAGAGGGTGATCCTCTTCCAGGTGACGGTGCCGTCGCGCGAGCGGGTGCCGGAGTACCAGGCTCTGAAGGCGCGCGTCGAGCGGTTGGTGGGCGAGATCAACGGCGAGTTCTCGACCGCCGGCTGGGTACCCGTCCACTACCACTACAAGAGCCTGGCCAAGCGCGACCTCATCTCCCTCTATCGCATGGCGCGGGTGGGCTTCGTGACCTCGCTCAAGGACGGCATGAACCTCGTCGCCAAGGAGATCTGCGCCTGCCAGGTCGAGGACCCCGGGGTGCTCGTCCTCTCCGAGTTCGCGGGGGCGGCGGCGCAGCTCCAGAAGGGGGCGATCCTCGTCAACCCGAACGACATCGAGGGGATGGCCGAGGCGCTCAAGGCCGCCTTCGACATGGACGAGGCGGAGCGCCGGCGGCGCATGGAGGGCATGCGGGAGGTGATCAAGAAACAGGACATCTTCTGGTGGGTGGACTTCTACCTGAAGGCCGCCCTGGGCACCGTGCCGGACGACTTCCGCACTCCCAAGGAGTACTTCCCGGCGATGGACTTCGAGGACAACTGGATCACCCTGTGAGGGCGCTCCCCGACGCCCTCGCGCGCTGGCCGGAGATCGCGGCGCGCCTCGCCGGCCATCCCCTCGCCCTCTTCCTCGACTACGACGGCACGCTCTCCCCGATCGCCCTGCGGCCGGAGCTCGCGACCCTCCCCGCGGCAACGCGTGACATCCTGGCGCGGCTGGCCGAGCGCATGCCGGTCGCCGTCCTCTCCGGGCGCGGGCGCGAGGACGTGGCGGCCCTCGTCGGGCTGCCGGAGATCGTCTACGCCGGCAGCCACGGCTACGACATCGAGGGACCGGGGGTGAGGCACGAGGTGGGCGAAGGAATCCCCGCGACGATCGCCGCGGTCGCCCGCCGTCTCGGCGCCGAGCTGGCGGGAATCCCGGGAATCCTCGTCGAGCCGAAGCGTTTCTCGGTAGCCGTTCACCACCGGCTGGTCGCCGACGAGTTTCTCCCGCGCATCGAGGCCGCCGTGGACCGAGCCCTCGCCGAGCATTCCGATCTCAAGAAGGCGTTCGGCAAGAAGGTCTTCGAGCTGCGGCCGGCGATGGACTGGGACAAGGGGAAGGCGCTCTCCTGGCTGCTCGACCGCCTCGCCGCCGGCGGCCCGCCACCCCTCCCGATCTACCTGGGTGACGACGACACCGACGAGGACGCCTTTCGGGAGGTCGCCGGGCGGGGGATCGGCATCCTCGTCGCCGACGAGCCGCGGGACACGGCGGCGGAGTACGGGGTTCGGAACACCGAGGAGGCGCGGGAATGGTTGGCGCGGTTGGTGGGATTTGACCCTGCGACTGGAGCGGTCTGATCGAGCGCCGGGATATGCTGATGGCGAGCGCCACCGATGTTCGGTTCCACGGTCGTCTACTCGGGCTTCGTCCTCGCCGCCACCGGCTTGGCCTGCTGTATCAAACCGATCCAGCGCTTGGGTGTCCCGACGCGCCAGCGCGGGCTGGCGGCGGCCGGAGCCGGCGTGGCGCTGGCCGGGCTCGGCCTTCTCCTGCCTGCCTCCGAGTCGCGGATCGACCGCGCGCGGACGCGCCTCGACGAGTTCGCCCCCGTCTGGCAGTTTCGTGAAGTCCACACTCTCTCGATCGCCGCTCCGCCGGCGCGCGTCTACGCGGCGATCGAGCGCGTCCGGGCCGACGAGATCCTCCTCTTCCGCACCCTGACCTGGATCCGGCGCGGCGGCCGGCGGCTGCCCGAGAGCATCCTCAACGCGGGATCGCGCGACTCGCTGATCGACGCGGCGACGCGCGGCGGGTTCGTGCGCCTCGCCGACGAGCCGCCGCGGGAGCTCGTCCTGGGCGCGGCGATCGTGGTGCCGCGGGGCACGCGCGGGACCCTGACGTCGCGGGCGTTCCAGACCCGCCTGCCGCCCGGCTTCGTCCTCGCGGCGATGAATTTCGTCGTCCGTCCGGAAGGCTCCGGCGGCTCCTTCGTGTCGACGGAGACGCGCGTCTTCGCCAGCAGCCCCTCCGTGCGCCGGCGCTTCGCCGCGTACTGGCGGGTGATCTATCCCGGGAGCGCGCTCATCCGCCGCATGTGGCTGCGCGCCATCGAGCGGCGCGCGACGGGGCCGGATGGGACATGATGGGCGACCGATGAGCGACCCGGCCGCCACCGTCTCCGACCTCGAGAGCGGTCCGGAGAGCGCCGTCGAGGAGCGCCGGCAGCCGGGCGACCGGGCTGCGGCGCGGTCCCCGGCGCCGGCCGATGTCGCGGACGTCCTCGCAGGCCTCGGCGCCTCGCTGCGGCCGGGCGAGCTCCGAGTGATCGGCCCCATCGCGGTGCCGGGCCTGGCGCCGCGGCGCATCCGGATCTACCTGCCCAAGGGGAGCGCGGCCGTCGCGCCGCGGCTGGGCCTCTACCTCTTCGACGGCCAGAACCTCTTCGACGACGGGCCGTCCTTCTCCGGCGGCTGGCACGTCCACGAGACCCTCGAGCACGTGGCGCGCCGGCGCCGCCCGGACGCGCCGCCGCTCCCCGTCGTCGTCGGCATCGACCACGGCCATGAGAGCCGCATCCACGAGCTGTCGCCCTTCCCGCACGGCGGCGAGCCGGGGCGGCTCGACCGCTTCCTCGCCTGGATCACGGGCTCGCTGATGCCCGAGCTGCGGAAGGAGCTGGGGATCGTCGAGGGGCCGATCGGGGCGGCCGCCGGCGGCTCGTCGATGGGCGGCCTGGCCGCCCTCTACGCGCACTTCCGCCACCCCGAGGCGTTCGGCGGCGCCCTCGCCATGTCACCCTCGGTGTGGCTCGCCGGCCACGCCATCCTCGACTGGATCGCAGCACAGCCGGCACCGCCCGTCTCGCGCATCTACCTCGACTGCGGCGCGCGAGAGGGCCGCGGCGCCCTCCTCCCCCTAGCCGCCCGCCTCGCCGCCGACCTCGCCGAGCGCGGCTACGACGCCGATCACCTAATGTGGCGCCCCGACGCCCGCGGCGGCCACAACGAGGCGAGCTGGCGGCGCCGCCTGCCCAAGGCGATGCGGTTCATGTACAGATAGGTCACCGCCGCCGCCTCAGCCGACCGGCGGGTGGTAGGCCAGGCTGGCGCCGATCCAGGTCTTGTCCTTGTTGAAGTCGACCCCCATCATCGATCCCTTGCTCATCCGCACCAGGCTGTTGACGAGGGCCGGCCGCTCGCTCCGCTCGTCCCACAGGAACATCATCCGCACCTCGGCCTTGGCGGGGACGTCCGGGGTCTCGACGAAGGGGGCGTAGTCGACCATGCGCTGGAGGATGAACTGCTCCGGGTGGGCGAGCGAGCGCAGGCGCTCGGGGGTCGGCGCCAACTCGACGCCTAAGCCGGCGAAGGAGTAGAGGGGCTTCAGGACGTAGCGGTCGAGATCCGCGGGGTAGGTCGCGAGGTCGGAGACGAAGTAGGCCTTCGGCGCGTAGCGGCTCTCGACGAAGGGCAGTGAGTACTTGCTGATGCGGAAGAACCAGTTGGGGTGGCCGATCCAGGCGACGCCCAGCTCGGCGAGGTCGCGACGGAAGAGGTGATCGAGATCGAGGCCGCGGCGCGCCACCTCGTCGAAGATCACCCGGTTGTAGAGGCGGCGGATGGGGATCTCGATGTCCCCTTTCTTGTAGACCAGGCGCCCGCCCTGCTCGCGCACCTCGCGGGGGTCGACCGCCGCGATACCCAGGAGGTGCCCGGTCATCGTGAAGTCGATGCGGGTCTTCTGGCGGTCGGGGTCGATCTCCAGGAGGACGACGGTCTCCGGGTCCTCGGGGCCGACGATCACCTCGCGGAGCCGCTCGACGTAGCCCGCCGCGTCGAGGCCGCCGAAGTAGGTCGCCCAACCCTCCGGGACGGCGCCGGGGAACGCCCGCCGCGCCTCGCGGTCGAGCAGCCACTGGAAGCCGTACAGCGAGGGGAATCCCTGGAGCTCGATGAGCTGGGGGAGGAGCCCGCCGCCCTCGTCGCGGGTCAAGGCGAAGTCGATCTGGATGAAGAGCGGTTGCCCCAGGGGGCCCGGCACGGAGAGTCCGGCGGGGACCGCCCGCTCCGCGGCGGCGAGGTAGGCCGGCGTGCTGACCGCGGCGAGCACCTCCGCCGCCGCCTCGACGAGCCGGCCGGCGGACGCGGCGTCGAGGAAGATCGGCGTCTCGCTGATCCGGAAGTCGACGGGGAAGCCGGCCGCCCGCTCCAGGCTGGCGAGAAGGCGCCGGTACTTCTCCTCCGTGAAGGCGGCGTTGTAGGCGCGGCGGAGCTCGGGGACCATGGCGGGCGATTCTACCCTCGGCCGCCACGCCGAGCCCTGGGGTCAGCTCACCTTGCGAGGTGCTGCGGGGCGATCGCCGCCGCCTGACCGCAACGGGCCTCTGTCGTCTCGCGGGTGACTGCCTCCCAGGGCAAATGCGATGGCGCGCCAGCCTCCATGCTCACCATGGGCGTTGCCAGGGTCGCTGTCGGGATACCCGGTGCGGGCCGATCGCACACCGGAAAGCAGCTCGCATGGCAGGGGATCAATTGACCGCAGCACTGCGTCCAGCAACCGGGCGGTAGCACGGCTGCGGCAGGCAGGAGCGCCACTCCCAAGAAGAACACGGCAAAGGCAGCGATACGGACCAGGCTCTTCATTCGATGGCTCCTTTCGGATGGCTCCTTTCG
>DATBQN010000379.1:0-1779 GCA_036560825.1 Thermoanaerobaculia bacterium | reverse complement strand
GCGCCGTCCGGGGTGAAGCGCGGCAGCAGGAAGCAGGTGAGGCCGGCGGGCGCCTGGGCGAGCACCAGGAAGGCGTCGCACATCGGCGCCGAGCAGAACCACTTGTGCCCGGTGAGCTCGTGCTCGCCGCCGCCCGGCGGACCGATCGGGCGCGCCGCGGTCGAGTTGGCGCGCACGTCCGAGCCGCCCTGCTTCTCGGTCATCGCCATGCCGCAGAGGGCGCCGCGCTTCTCCGCCGCCGGCAGGAAGCGCGGGTCGTAGACGTCCGAGATGAGGCGCGGCTCCCAGACGGCGGTGAGCGCGGGCTCGGCGCGGAGGGCCGGCACCGCCGAGAAGGTCATCGAGAGCGGGCAGCCGACGCCGGCCTCGACCTCGGCCAGGGTCATGAACATCGCCGCCCGTGCGGCGTGCGCCCCCGAGCGCGGCTCGCGCCACGGCAGGGCATGGAGCCCGTGCGCGACGCCCAAGCCCAGGAGCGCGTGCCAGGCGGGGTGGAACTCGACGACGTCGAGCCGCCGGCCGTTGCGGTCGTGGGTTCTGAGGAGGGGCCGGTTCTCGTTGGCGAGGACGCCCTGGGCGATCGTCTCCCGGCGGCCGGCGATCTCGCCGAAGGCGCGCGCCCGCTCCTCGGCCCAGCCGCCGCCCTCGCGGCGGAGCGCCTCGACGAGGACGCGGTCGCTCGCGAAGACGTTCCAGCCCTCGAGCGGCGGCACCTGGTTGGCGACCTCGTGGGTGGCGCGGCAGGGGCCGGCGCGGGGCTCGTCGGCGATCGACATCGCGCAACGAGGATAGCGGAAGCGCCGGGCACGGGAACGCGGACGGAGGGTATGGGTCGAGAGCGCGATGGCTCTCGCGTTCCTCCCCCCTGGGAGGGGGTGGTTGGGACAGGGGGGAGGACAGGTGGGGGGCGGGTTCGGGTTCTCTTCGCCTAAGCCGCCCCCATCCTATCCTTCCCCCTTCCCCAACCCGCCCCCTCCCAGGGGGAAGGAACCCGTGGCAGAGGAGACTTGCCCCAATCGGCAGCACTCACCATGAAGAGCGCGGCTAGAATCATTGCGATGTCCCTCGCCAGCGCCTTGCCGCGCGGTAGACGACTCCGGCGCCTGCGGCGCCTGAGTGATCTCCTCCTCACCCGTCGCGGCTTCTTCGCCCTCACGGTCCTAGCGCTCGTCCTGCCGCTCGCCGGCTTCTTCCTCCTCGACCGCCTCTTCCCCTTCCCCGCCGCCGCCCTCCGGCGCTCCGCTGCGCTCGCCGTCGCTGACCGGGCGGGGGAGCCGCTGCGCTTCTTCCTCCCCGCGGACGGCCGCTTCCGGCTGCCCGTCCGCCTCTCCGAGCTGCCGCCCGAGCTGCCGCGGGCGCTCGTCGCCTCCGAGGACCAGCGCTTCTTCCGCCACGCGGGGATCGATCCCTGGGCCGTCCTCCGCGCCGCGTGGACCGACCTGCGGGCGCGGAGCATCGTCTCCGGCGCCTCGACCATTCCGATGCAGATCGCGCGCATGGCCGAGCCGCGGCGGCGCACTCCGTGGGCGAAGGCGGTCGAGAGCTTCCGGGCGATCCAGCTCGAGCGGCTCCACGGCAAGCGCGAGCTGCTCGAGATCTACCTGAATCTCCTCCCCTACGGCGGCAACGTCGAGGGGTTGGGAGCCGCCGCCTACGCCTATTTCGGCAAGGCCCCGGAGCGCCTGTCGCTGGGCGAGATCGCGCTCCTGACCGCGCTCCCGCGGGCGCCGCTCCGCTACGACCCGACCCTCTCCTCCGCCGCGCGGCGCGCCGCCCGCG
>DATBQN010000378.1:0-7602 GCA_036560825.1 Thermoanaerobaculia bacterium | reverse complement strand
TGGCCGATCCAGCGGTACTGGAGCGTCGCCAGGACGGCGAGGAGCGCGAGGAGCGTGACGCCGACGGCGAGGGCCAGGTAGCGCGAATTGCCGCGGCCGAGCATCGGCCGCGAGTCTAACAGCTCAGCACGATGCGCTCGGGAAGGTCGGCGCCGCCGGGGAGCGGCCGCGTCTTGAGGGCGACGGGAGCGAGCCGGAGCGGCTTCCCGGGCGCGTCGATCATCCTCGCGACTCTAAAAGAAAACGCCCCACCCCCGACGTCGGGGTGGGGCGTTGCGGAACGCCGGTCCGCTGCAGTGTGTCCGTTAGAGCGTCGTCCTCCGGCGGCGGAGCTGGACCCAGGCGGCGAGCAGCAGGCCGAGGCCGAGCGCCGCGAACCCGAGCCCGGAGAGCGTCGGGATCTCGGCGGCCGTCGCGGCCTGGACGACGAAGGTGGTGGGGTCGCTGGCGCCGCCCACCGCCGGATCGTCGGTCATCACGGTGGTCTCGTTGGTGCCGTTCAAGTCGGCGTCGTAGGAGACGCTCCCCTGGTTGCTGACCGTGGTGCCGGCGAAGCCCGGCTTGATGGTGGCGGTGATGGTGATGGTCACGCTGCCGGCGGCGGCGACGGCGCCGTCCCAGGTCACCGTGTTGCCGGACGTCCCCGTGGTGCCGGAGGTGGCCGAAGCCCCGACCAGCGTCAGCTGCGCCGGCAGGGTGTCGGTGAACTCGTGGCCGGGGTTGTCGGCCGAGGCCCCGCTGCCGGAGTTCGAGATCACCACCGTGTAGGTGACCGTGCTCCCGCTGGTGAAGGTGCCGGCCGCGGTCTTGGTCGCCGAGAGGGCCGCGCTGCCGACCGCGAACGAGGTCGGATCGCTGGCTCCGCCGACCGCGGGGTCGTCGGTCAGCGCGGTCGCCTCGTTGACCGCGTCGTTGTTGGCGTCGTAGGACACCGTGCCCTGGTTGCTGATCGTGGTGCCCTGGGTGCCGGAGTTGATGGTGGCGGTGATGGTGATGGTGACGCTGCCGCCGAGGGGAGCGAGGGCGCCGTCCCAGTTGACGGTGTTGCCCGCCGTCGCCGCGGTCCCGCTGGTGGCGGTGGCGCCCACCAGGGTGAGGCTCGCCGGCAGGGTGTCGGTGAACTCGTGGCCGGCGTTGTCGGCCTGGTTGCCGGTGCCGTTGTTGGTGATCGTCACCGTGTAGGTGACGGTGCCGCCGACCGTGAAGGTGCCGGAGACCGTCTTCGTCGCCGTCACCGCCGCCGCCGGAGCGAACGCCGTGCAGGCGAAGTGGACCGGCGTGACGAGGATCGACCAGGCGTTCAAGGCGCCGTTGCCGTTCGTGCCGCCCTGCGCGGCGGTGAACTCGTCGGCCACCAGCGCCGTCCAGGTGCCCTTGGTGCTGGTGCCGACCAGGGGCGTGAGGTTGCCGACGGGGTCCGCCGGGCGGAGCGGATCGACGAGGGCGGCCCAGGGGGAGTTGTACACCGGCAGCCAGGACTTGGTGTACGGCGCGTCGGCGGTGGTCGCCTGCACCATGTCGTTGGTCGAGATCGCCGGGATGGTGTCGTCGATCACCATGTTGGTGATGGTGGTGCCGCCGAGGTCGTTGAGGCCGTCGATCAGGGTGATGAGGTCGGTGCCGATGCCGCCCGGCGAGCGCAGCAGCATGGTGAGGTCGCCGACGCCCGGATGGGTGAGGCTGTCGACGCGGAAGTTGAGCTTGGCGATCTGGAAGTCGTCGGTGACCGTCATCGAGTGGAAGGCGCCGCGGAGCTGGGCGTTGACGATGGTGAGCGCCGGGGCGAGGGTGTCGGTGTAGGTGACGACCGGATCGGTGCCGGACGCCGCGCCGATGCGGACCTTGAAGGTGGTCGAGGTGGTGCCGAGGCTGGAGACGGTCTGCAGCGTGAAGTCGATGGCGGAGCCGCAGGGGACCGAGGGCGCGACGGTGACGAGGAACTGGGTGCCCGCCGCCGTGCCCTGGGGGGCGATGGCGCCATAGGTGGCGGTGTTGGTGAAGACGGTGACGCCCGGCGTCGCCGTCGAGAGGGTCGCGGTGGCGCCCGCCACCGCCTTGCTCGCCCCGCGCCACGGGTTGGTCAGGGTGATCGTCAGCTTGACCGCTTCGCCCGGGTCGATGGCGCCGTTGTTGTTGTCGGCGCTGTCGTCCACGGCGACGTCCGTCGCCGGGTTCACCACGTCGAGGACGGGCACGGTGAAGGACTCGCCGACCGCTTCGTGGCCGACGACGTAGCGGCCGAGCACCTTGTAGTCCGCGTGCGCGCCGTAGCCGAGACCGCGGTCGGCGAACCCCGCCCAGATCGAGCTCTCGTTGGCGCAGGCGTTGGTGGCGCAGTCGGCGTCGATGATGGCGTCGCGCGCCTCGGTGAAGCTGGGGTTGATCGGCGTCATCTTGAGCCCGTCGATGACGAGCTGGAGCGCCGTGTGGTTGCCGGTCGGCACGTCGCCGTTGGCGCCGGCGGGATCGGCGATGATGCGCGCCCGCACGGCCCACAGGGAGTTCGCCCAGATCTCGCCGATGTTGTGCACCTCCATGGCGCCGTTGTTGTTGAAGGGGAGAGAGGGGGAGACCGGGATGCCGCCGCTGAGGTTGTTGGTCACGTCGTCGACGTCGGCCCAGGTCAACGGGTTGATGGAATGGTTGGTGGTGTAGGGGAAGCGGCGGATGCCGTAGACGTAGTTGTCGAGGAAGCCCGCCGAGATCTTGTAGGTCACGTAGGCGCCGCTCGCGTACTGCCCGTTGGGGTCGTCGGCGTTGGTGTTGTTGAGCAGCGAGAGGGCGACGAAGTCGCTCCAGCCCTCGCCCATGCCGCGCGCGGGATCCCAGTTGAGCCCCACGGCGTTGCCCACCAGGCGGTTGCTGGTGCCGTGGGTGAGCTCGTGCTCGAGGACCTCCTGGTCGAGGTCGCCGTCGCGGTCGATCGTCGGGCCGGTGAAGCGGTACATCTGCGCCCGCCCCGGGATGCCGTCGGGCATGGTCGAGAAGTTGGCGTTGTTGACCGACCCGCCGTCCTCGGCGTCGGCGTTGACGCGGTCGCCGCCGACGCCCATGCCGCTGAAGTTGGTCTGCTGGAAGTTGCCCGCGGCCTCGTCGAAGCCGAGCTCGAAGAGGTGGTCGTGGTACCAGTTGACGACGTAGAAGAGGTGGGTCACGACGCCGCGGCGGAACTGGTCGACGGCCAGGGTGCCGTTGTTGCCGGCGCCGGTGGAGGTCTGGCCGGCCTCGGGGTTGCCGCCCTGGGGCGGCGGGATGAAGCCGGTCTGGAAGTCGCGCGGCGTGGTGCCCAGGAAGTCGCGGTTGCGGCCGTTGATGTCCGGGTTGCCGGTCGGCCGGCCGTTGCCGTCGAGCACGCTGCCGGCGTCGGTGTCGCAGACGTTGGTGTTGGCGCCGCCGACGGTGCGGTCGAGGCAGGCCAGCACGTTGTTGCCCAGGGTCTGCGTCTGGGCGGCGGTACAGACGCCGCCCGGGCAGTCGTCGATCCAGCCGTTCGGGCTGGCGATCGGGTCGTAGGCGGTGTGCATGCTGACGATGGTGGGCGCGATCTCGGTGAACTGGGTGCTGGAGCCGGGCGCCACCATGTTCGGCGACTGCGGCGCCGGGCTGTCGGCGGGCGTCGTGCCGTCGGCCTGCACGTAGACGCGGAAGCGCGCGTCGTGGGCGGAGACGTAGTCGCGGGTGTTCTTGCGCCAGAGGAGGTCGCCGGTCTCGGCGTCGACCACGGCGTACCAGTCCTGGTCGCCCTCGGTGAAGACGGCCAGCGTCCAGGCCGGCACGAGGACGCCGGGGGCGAGCGGGAAGAGCACCTGGCGGGCGGTGACCGGGCCGGCCACGAAGTCGTCGGTCTCGCTGAGGAGGAGGCCGGCGGGGGTCTCGGAGGTCACGGTGAAGGAGGCGGGGCTCGCGGTGCGGCCGGAGGCGGCCAGCAGGCGGGTGACCGCCACGGCGGGAGTGATGAGCTTGGCGGCGTCGACCTTGGGCGCCAGCGAGCGCGCCTGCGGGACCATCAGGCCGGTGCTCTTCATCAGCCGGCCGTCGCGGTCGAGGAGGAAGCGGGTCTCGCTCTGGAACACCGGCCGGCCGTCGATCCGCTGCTCCATGCGGAGCATGCGCAGGTGGCTCGTGCCGCCCGGGCTGTCGCCGAGGACGACGAGGTCGTCGAGGTCTTCGGCGGCGAGCCCGTAGAGGCCGCCGTGGACGCGCAGGAAGTCGCGCACGATCGCCTCGCTCTTCACTCCGGGCGCCGCCGCGGTCAGCGCGCCGCGCCGGTTGCGCACCGTGGCGGGGCCGCCGGTGACGTTCGAGAGCTTGACCTCGAGCCCGGGCAGCGCCCGCCTGGCCTCGGCGATCGAGGCGGCGATGGCCGACACCCGGCTGCGGGTCTTGAGCACCGCCGTCGCCGCTCCCGGCCGCGCCGCCATGGCGTGCCGGAACGATTCCTTCAGGTTGACGCGGGCGTCGACCATGTTCTCGAGCCCCGAGCCCTTGCTGGGCGCCGGCGGCGCGGTGACCGCTGCGATGGGGGGGGCGAAGGTGAAGAAGGCAAGGAGTACGACGCAGCGGCCGAGGCCGCCTCGGGCGAGGTCCAACACGCTGACACCTCCTCAAGAGAAAACTGCAAGAATTCGCGGGACTGGAGCTGCGCACGTATACCACGCCTGGATGCCCTGAAGGAAGGGCCAGAGCGCAGGAATTCGGACCCGGTTCGCCGGCTCCCACGGCCGGCGGGGGCGGCGGTCTAGCCGCGGCCGCCGGCGAGCGCGCGGCCGAGCGCCTCGAGGCTGTCCAGATCATGGACGGGGCGGTGCTCGTCGACGTGGGGGAGGAGCGCGCGCACCCCCTGCGCGCGCGGCGCGAAGCCCTCCCAGCGCAGCAGCGGGTTGAGCCAGATCAGCCGCCGGCAGGAGCGGTGGAGGCGGTCGGCCTCGGCGGCGAGGCCGGGCTCGTCGTCGCGGTCGAGCCCGTCGGTGACGAGGAGCACCACGGCGCCATGGCCGAGGACGCGGCGCGACCAGGCGCGGTTGAACTCGCGAAGGCAGGCACGCAGGCGCGTCCCCCCCGCCCAGTCGACGGCCTGGCGGCCGCAGCGCGCCAGCGCCTCGTCGGGGTCGCGGCGGCGCAGCGTCCGCGTCACCGGCGTCAGGCGGGTGGCGAAGAGGAAGGCGTGGACGCGCGAGCGGGAGGCCAGGAGGGCGTGGAGGAAATGCAGCAGCATCTCCGAGTAGCGCCCCATCGACCCCGAGATGTCGCAGAGGACGACGAGCGGCGGCGGCGCCAGGACGCGGTCGCGGAAGCGCAGCGGCGCGAGGTCGCCGAAGGTCCTGCGGCTGTCGCGCGCGGTGCGCGCGAGGTCGATGCGCGCGCCGTGGGGATCGGGCATCCAGCGCCGCGTGCGGACCGGCCGCTGCGCCACCGCCATGCCGGCGACGATCCGCTTGGCGCGCGCCAGCTCCTCGGCGCTCATCTGCTCGAAGTCGCGGCGGCGCAGGACCTCGTCGGCGGAGAAGCTCAAGGCCGCGTCGATCTCCGCCCGCTGGGGAGCCGGCGGCCCGGAGCGCGCCGGCGCCCGCCAGGCCTCGGCGAGGCGGCGCGACACCGCCGGCGGGCGAGGCACGCGCAGGTGCGGCAGCAGCTGCGCCAGGGCGGCCTGGGCGCCCAGAGGATCGCGCCAGAAGAGCTGGAACGCTTGGTCGAAGAGCTCGGAGTCCTCCGGGCGCTTGACGAGCACCGCATGGAGAGCCCAGTACAGCTCGCCGCGGTGGAGCACGTCGACCGCCGCCGCCGCCGCCTGAGCGTCCAGGGCGCTAGCCGGCCCGAGCCGCAGCCCGGCCCCGCGCAAGAGCCGGGTGAAATGGACGACGTTTTCCGCCAGCTTCGAGGTCACCGGGGATCGCCCTACTCCAACCAGGGCTGGAACCGCTCCTCCGCCTCGGGGACCAGGCGCGGGTTTCCCATCAGGATGCGGGCGCAGGTGTTCCAGCGCAGGATGGCGTCGTCGTTGCCGGCGGGGCGGATGGCGGCGGCCTGCTCGAAGTGCTCCATGGCCTCGCGGAGGCCCGCGTAGGCGGTGTGGCCGGCGTGCGGGCCGCCGCGCTGGAGGAGGGCCTTGGCGCGCCGCTCGCAGACGATGCCGCGGTAGTAGCGGCGGCCGTATTCGTCGCGCAGCCGGGCGAGGACCTCGCGAGTCTCCTCGACGGCGGGCGCCAGGCGCTCCTCGAACTGGTCGGTGAGGGCGAGCAGCAGGGTGACCAGCGCCTCCTGGTTCTCGGCGTCGACCGCGAGGACGTCGCGGCAGATGCTCTCGGCCTCCACCGGCTCGTTGAGCAGGCGATAGAGGTGCGCCTTCTCGAGCGCGGCGGGAACGGCTTGCTGCGAGAGCGGCTTGAGCTCGAACATCGCCGGCCTCCTGGGAGCCTCGCCCGGCTCCGCCTACCTGCGGAAGATCCTGAGCAGCTTCTGCAGGGGATCGAAATGCTCGTCGACCACCCGCTCTTTCAAGGGAATGATGGCGTTGTCGGTGATGGTGATCCCCTCGGGACAGACCTTGGTGCAGCACTTGGTGATGTTGCAGTAGCCGATGCCGTGCGAGGTGCGCAGGTCGGCGCGGCGGTCCTCGCTGTCGAGCGGGTGCATCTCGAGCGCCGCGGCATAGACGAGGAGGCGCGGGCCGACGAACTCGTCGTGCAGGTGGTGCTCCCGCAGCACGTGGCAGACGTCCTGGCAGAGGAAGCACTCGATGCACTTGCGGAACTCCTGCACGCGGTCGACGTCCTCCTGGGCGATGCGCCAGGTGCCGTCCGCGGCGTCGGGCGGCCGCGGCTTGAATCGCTTGATCCGCCGCTTGGCCGCGTAGTTCGAGGAGACGTCGGTCACCAGGTCCTTGATCACGGGGAAGGCCTTCATCGGCTCGATGGTGATCGGCTCGTCGAGCGGCAGGTCGCTCATCCGGGTCATGCACATGAGCCGCGGCCTGCCGTTGACCTCGGCCGAGCACGAGCCGCACTTGCCCGCCTTGCAGTTCCAGCGCACCGCGAGGTCGTTCGCCGACTCCGCCTGCACCTGGTGCACGGCGTCGAGGACGACCATCCCCTCGGAGACCCCGGTCGCGTAGTCCTGGAGCGCGCCGCCGCCGGCGTCGCCCCGCCAGATCCTGAGTCTCGCGCTCGCCATCACTTCATCTCCTCGATGATCGCCGCGAGCTCCGGCGCGAGCGCGGGGAGCGGCTCGCGGGCGACCCGCATCTCCCCGTCGGCGCCCTTGCGCACCACGACGTTGACCTTGCCCAGGGCCTCATCCTTCGCCGGGTAGTCGTCGCGGAACTGGGCGCCGCGGCTCTCCCGACGCTCCAGGGCGGCGCGGGTGATGGCCTCGGAGACGGTGAGCAGCGGGTGGAGGTCGAGCGCCGTGTGCCAGCCGGGGTTGTAGTGGCGGTTGCCGGTGACGGCGACCCGCGCCGCGCGAGCCCGCAGGCCGCCGATGCCGTCGAGGGCGCGCGCCATCTCCGCCTCGGTGCGCACGATGCCGACGAGGTCCTGCATCATGGTCTGCAGCTCGTGCTGGATGGCATAGGGGCCCTCGGGCGGGGCGCCCGGCGATCCGGCG
>DATBQN010000377.1:0-1845 GCA_036560825.1 Thermoanaerobaculia bacterium | reverse complement strand
CTCCCGAGGCGATCCCCCTCGCCTTCGAGCGCCCCCTGCGCCCCGGCGACTACACGCTGATCGTCAAGCTGGAGGACGTCAACTCCGGCAAGGTCTACCGCGAGGAGCGCCCCTTGAGCGTGCCGCTGATGGCGACCGCCGCGCCGGTGGCGGCTCCGCCGCGCACGCCGGAGGAGGCCGAGAGCGCCCGCGTGCTCGCCGAGGCCGACGCCGCCCTGCGTTCGGGCGAGACCACGATCAAGCTGGTGCCGCCGCTCGGCGAGCTCCCCGCCGGCATGCAGCGCTTCGACACCCTGACCACCGGCCCCGGCATCGACCGGGTGACCTTCGCGCTCGACGGCAAGCCGGTGCTGACCAAGCGGTCCCTTCCGTTCAGCGTCGAGCTCGACCTCGGCAACGTGCCGCGCACCCGCACCCTCGCCGTCGCCGCCTACGACGCGCAGGGCAACACCCTGGCCTCGGACGAGATCCAGATCAACGCCGCCGGCAACCGCTTCCGCGTCCACCTCGTCGAGCCGCAGAAGGGGAAGCGCTACGAGAGCAGCCTGCTCGCCCACGCCGAGGTCGACGTCCCCGACGAGGAGACGCTCGAACGGGTGGAGCTCTACCTCGACGAGACGCGGATCGCGACCCTCTATCAGCCGCCGTTCATCCATCCCGTGGTGCTGCCGAAGGGCGCCGGGCTCTCCTACGTGCGGGCGGTCGCCTACCTCGCCGACGGCAGCTCGACGGAGAGCCTGGTGTTCGTCAACGCGCCGGAGGAGATGGCGCAGGTCAACGTCGACTTCGTCGAGCTCTACGCCACGGTGCTCGACCGCCAGGGGCATCCGGTGACCGCCGGCCTCGCCGCCCGCGACTTCGCGGTGAGCGAGGACGGCGCCCGCCAGCAGATCGCCCGCTGCGAGCCGGTGACCGACCTGCCGATCCACGCCGCGGTGGCGATCGACATCTCGGCCTCGATGGCGCCCGCGCTGGAGGCCGCGCAGGGGGCGGCGCTGCAGTTCCTCCAGGGGATGATGCGCCCCAAGGACCGCGCCGAGGTGATCACCTTCAACGACCACCCGGCGCAGGTGGTGAAGTTCACCCGCGACCTCCGGACCCTCGCCGGCGGCCTCACCGGCCTCAAGGCCGAGCGCGGCACCTCGCTCTACGACAGCCTGATCTTCTCCTTCTACACCTTCAACGGCCTCAAGGGGCGGCGCGCCCTGCTGCTGCTCTCCGACGGCCGCGACGAGGGGAGCCGCTTCGGCTACGAGGAGGCGCTCGACTTCGCCCGCCGCGCCGGGGTCACCGTCTACTCGATCGGCCTCGGCGACGAGGTGGACAAGCGGAAGCTCACCCGCATCGCCGAGGAGACCGGTGGCCGCGCCTTCTTCCCGCGCAAGGCCGAGGAGCTCGCCGCCATCTACGCCGGCATCGAAGCCGAGCTCCGCTCGCAGGTCCTGATCGCCTACCAGTCGACCAGCACCCGCAACGATCCCGGCTTCCGCGTCGTCGACCTCAAGATCAACCGTCCGGGGCTGGAGGTGAAGACGATCCGGGGGTATTACCCGTGAAGAGATTTTGGATTTTGGATTTTGGATTTTGGATTGAGAACGGCCGGGCGTTTGGGGAAAAAACGGGACGACCCCGCGGCTTCCCCAATCCAAAATCCAAAATCCAAAATCCAAAATCGTCCTGCGGTAGGATCCCCCCGATGTCCTTCTTTCTGCGCCTGCTCACGCTCGCCCTGCTCGTCCTGTCCCTGTCCGTCCCCGCCCTCGCGGCTCCTCCCGCGGACGTCGCCATGCCGGAGGGCCTCGCGCCGCGCTTCGTGGACTGGCTCGACGAGGTGGCGCTGCTGAT
>DATBQN010000376.1:0-5183 GCA_036560825.1 Thermoanaerobaculia bacterium | reverse complement strand
CGATTTGTGGTTGGCGCACGCTCCGGAGAAGAACGCCGCGGCGGGCAGCGGCAAAGGCGACGCCGAGATCGCGGCCCCCGGAGCACGCGTCCGGACGCTGGTGATCGAGGCGCGGGAGGACCTGTCGGTGCTGGCGGAGATTCGGCGGGTGCTCGGCTAGTTCAGCGAGCCGCCCGGACGCTGTCTTCAGGACGCCGGCGGCGCTCGCGGATCCACGGCATTGGATTCGGGAGAGTGGCAACGGTTGCCACTTCACGGCATCGGATTCGGGAGACTGGCAACGCTTTTTGATCCGCGGCAAAGGATTCTAGAGACTGGCATCGGTTTCCACTCCACGGCATTGGATTTGGGAAGGCGGCAACCGTTGCCAGTTTCTGGCAAGCGTTGCCGCAAACCGGCGAGCGTTGCCGGTTTCAAGAAACCGTTGCCGCTCTTGAAAAACCGTTGCCGCTCTCTAGAAACCGTTGCCGCCCGCGAAAATCGGTTGCCGGGTGGCCGCGGCCGCCGCCCGAAACCGGCAACCGCCGCCGCAAACAGGCGGTCGCCGCCAGTCTCAAGGAACGCTCGCCGCTCTCTGGTGGCCGCCGCCCTGAGCTCAGCGAGCGCATTCTCAGCCAGGCATCAGCAGGATCTTCCCGACGCTCTCCCGGCTCTCGAGCAGCCGGTGCGCGTCGGCGCCTTCGGCGAGCGGGAAGCGGCGGATTGGGCCCGGGCGGAGAGCGCCGGATTCCACCCACTCCCAGAGCACGCTCGCCCGACGCCGACGCTCCTCGGCCGAGGTGAGGACGTTCCAGAGGTCGCCGCCGGTCAGCGTCTTCGAGGTGTCCATCAGCATGCGCGGGTCGACCGGCTTCGGGTCGCCGCCCGCCATGCCGTAGAAGACCACCGTGCCGCCGTTGCGGACGACGGCGAAGCTGTCACTCAGAGTCGATCCGACCGAATCGTAGGCAACGTCCAGCCCGGGTGAACGGCCGCTCGCGGCGGCGAAGGCCGCGGCTTGCGCCTTCCAGTCGCTCGCGTAGAGCGCCACCTCGTCGGCGCCTGCGGCGAGGGCGGCCTGGCGCTTCGGCTCGGAAGAGGTGAGGCCGAAGACCCGCGCGCCGCGGAGGCGGGCGATCTGGGTGAGGAGCTGGCCGACGCCGCCGGCCGCCGCGTGGACGAGGGCGAGGGTGCCGGGGCGGACGGCGTAGCTGTCGTGGGTGAGGTAGTGGGCGGTCAGGCCCTGGAGCAGCAGGGCTGCCGCGGTGTCGAAGGGGATCGACGGCGGGAGGGGGATGGCGCGGTCAGCAGGGACGACGACGAGCTCGGCGTTGGCGAAGGGAACGTCGGCGAAGGCGACGCGGTCGCCGGCTCGCCAGGCGCTCGGTCTCCCCGTCTCTGCTTCGGGCGCGACCTCCTCGACCACCCCCGCTCCCTCGTAGCCGAGGATGTACGGCGGCTGCCCGGCGAGATGGTAGTTGCCGCGCCGGCGATAGACGTCGGCGAAGTTGAGGCCGATGGCCCGCATGCGGACCAGCAGCTCGCCGGGCCGCGGGCGCGGGTCGGGGATCTCGCGGAGCGCCAGCACCTCCGGCCCGCCGAAGCTGTCGAAGCAGAGCGCTTTCATGGGGCGATGGTGGCCGGAACTGGAGCGCTCGAAGCGTATCGCAGCACACGCGCGGCTCCTAACACCGCGCAGGATCGCGGGCGAGCCCCGCTCCGCCCTTCGCCTGCCGCGGTATCCTCGGCGGCGACTCATGCTCGGCATCGTCGCGTTCGACCTCGATGGCACGCTGATCCGCGGCGCCACGGTGTGCGAGCTCCTCGCCGCGCCGCTCGGTCGCGACGCCGAGATGCGGCGCTTCGAAGCCTGCACGACGGCCCGCGACCTCAGGGCGGCACGCAGCGAGATGGCCTGCTGGTATCGCGGCCACGCGCGCAGATCCCTGTGCCGGGGTCTGGCCGACGCGCGCTGGGCGCCCGGAGCGCGGGAGGCGGTGGCCGAGTTGCAGGGCGCCGGCATCGAGGTCGTCATCGCTTCTGTAACCTGGAGATTCGCCGTGGCCTGGTTCGCCGAGCGGCTCGCCGTGCGACGCTTCCTCGGCACCGGCCTCTCTGCGCGCGGCGAGATCACGCACGTCTGGCCGCAGGCGAAGGCTTCCTGGCTCCGCGGCCTCGCTCGTGAGCTCGGCGTCCCTCGCGGCCGCACCGCGGCGGTCGGCGACTCGACTGGCGACTTGCCCATGCTGCGCAGCGCGGCGCTGCGGTTCTTCGTCGGCGCGTCCAATCCTCCCGGCCTGCCGGGAGTGGCTCATCTCCCGGGCGCGGATCTCCGCACCATCGCCGACGCCGTTCTGCGGCGCTGGGGCGGCTGCTCCGACCGCCCTGTAGAATGAGCCGCCGACCCCGGAGGTGATCTATGCGACGGCTCGCGCTTCTCTCTCTCCTCGCGCTCCCGCTCCTCTCCGCCGCGCCCGCGGCGGCGCAGAGCGAGGTGGGCGAGGTGTCGTTCGCCAACTCCGGCTCCGCGGCGGCGCAGGAGCCCTTCCTGCGCGGGCTCGCGCTGCTGCACAACTTCGAGTACCCCGACGCGGCGGAGGCGTTCCGCCAGGCGCAGGCGATCGATCCGGGCTTCGCCATGGCCTTCTGGGGCGAGGCGATGACCTATAACCATCCGGTCTGGGCGCAGCAGGATGCCGCCGCCGCGGTCGCCGCTCTCGGCCGCCTCGGCGCCACCCCCGAGGCGCGCCTGGCGAAGGCGAAGACCGAGCGGGAACGCGACTACCTGCGCGCGGTGGAGGTCCTCTACGGGACGGCCGGCCACGCCGGCGGCTCGGCTGCAGCCGCCGCCTCGCAGGGCTCGGCCAGCGCTCATGGCTCTCATGGCTCGGGCTCCGCCGCCTACCAGGGCTCCACGGATCACCACGACAAGGACAAGGAGGCGCGCGACTTCCTCTACGCCGACGCCATGGCCGCCCTCCACCAGCGCTATCCGGAGGACGTCGACGCGACCGCGTTCTACGCCCTCGCGCTCCTCGGCACGGCGCACCAGGGGCGCGACTTCGCCACCTACATGCGGTCGGCGGCGCTGCTCGAGGAGGTCTTCCCCGCGCACCCGCGCCATCCCGGCGTGCTGCACTACCTGATCCATTCCTACGACGACCCGATCCACGCTCCGCTCGGCATGCGCGCGGCGCGGCTCTACGGCGGCGTGGCGCCGAACGCCGCCCACGCGCTGCACATGACGTCCCACATCTTCATCGCCCTCGGCCTCTGGGACGACGTCATCGCCGCCAACGAGAACGCCATCCGCGTCGGCGACGCGCACCTCGCGGCCCGCCACAAGCCGCCGGGCTCCTGCGGCCATTACGCGATCTGGCTGCACTACGCCTATCTCCAGGAGCGGCGATTCGACGCCGCGGAACGCATGCTCGATGCCTGCCGCGAGGCGGTCGAGGGCGAGGTCGCGGGGTCCGCGGGCTCGTTCGAGCCGGACGACTACCTCGCCGGCTCGTGGGCGCAGATGCGCCTCGTTCATTCGATCGAGACGGGGCGGTGGGATGCCGCGGGCTCTGCCGTCCCGCCCAGGGGCGGTCCCTACGCCGGGGCGCTCTTCACGCTCGCCTACGGCGAGGCGCTGGCGGCGGCGGGCGGCGAGCTGCCTTCGCTCCAAGCCCTCCGCGACGCCGCGGCGCGGCTCCGCGCGCGGCAGAAGGATCTCCTCGCGGCGATCGAGCAGGGCCGGCAGGCGATCCCCGACGACCGCACGCACGCGGCGATCGCCGTGCAGCAGATCGACGCGCTGGTGAGCCTTCGGGAGGGAAAGAAAGACGCCGGGATCGCGCTGCTGCGGAAGGCGGCGGAGGCCGAGAGCGCGCTGCCGCTGGACTTCGGCCCGCCCGCGATCGAGAAGCCCAGCTTCGAGCTGCTCGGCGACGAGCTCCTCGCCCTCGGCCGCGACGCGGAGGCGGAGGCCGCCTACCAGGCCGCCCTCGCGCGCGCCCCCGGCCGCACCCGCTCGCTCCAGGGCCTCCTCCGCGCCCAGCAGGCCCTCCAGCGGACCGCGGCCGCCGAGCGCACCCAGGAGCTGCTGCGGCGCTACGTCCGCGCGGCACCGGTAGGCCGCGGCACCCGCTGACGGTGAGGCTCGTCAGGACCCGAGATACTTGTGGAGGGGCTCCCAGTACATCTTCTGCCAGCCGCCCTCGAGGTGCTCGCTCTCGCCTTCGGGAAAGCCGGCCTGGTCGAGGACGAGCCGCGTCCCCTGGCCCTCGCCGATGAGCTCGAAGCGGAGGATCGAGAAGACGCCCGCCGGCCAATCCTTGCCGCGCCAGGCCTGGACGATGCGCCGGCCCGGCACGAGCTCCACGTTGCGCCCGTGGACGTGGCCGCCGTGCGCCGAGAACGCGCCGCCCTCCTCGGCGCTGATGTCGGCGGGAGCGCCGGTGAACTTCGCGTGCTCGGCCGAGTCCGCCAGGGCGCGATAGACCCTGGCGGGAGGGGCCGAGAAGGTGACCTCCTGATGGATCTTGGACATGTGGCCTCCTTTCGGCTCGCGCGGGAACGGAGCCGGAGCCGTTTACTTTAACAGTCCTTGGCGGGCTACAGAAGTCGTCGCGAGCAGGCCGGTGCTCGCCTCCTCTACACTACGCGGCAGGCAACCACGATTTCCGCGGAGGCATCCCGATGGCCCGGCACCGATCTGCAGGGGCCCTTCTCTGGGCCGCAGCGCTGGCCGCTCTCCTGGCGCTCCCGGCGGGCAGCGCCGGCGGCCGTCCCCGCCGTCCCGGACCTGGGGGTGACCGGCCGGCGGACATGCCGTCGACGGGGAAGGCCGTGCCGGAGCTGGCGAGCTACGACCGCATCGTCCCCGCCCTGCTGGCGAAGTGGGGCGTCCCCGGGGCCGCCGTGGCGGTGGTCAAGGATGGGCGGCTGGTGCTCGCGCGCGGGTACGGATGGGCCGACCGGCAGGAGCGCCGGCCGGTCGAGCCGGACTCGCTCTTCCGCATCGCCAGCCTCTCCAAGTCGCTCACCTCCGCCGCCATCCTCGGGCTCGTCGAGGAGGGCCGGCTGCGGCTCGACGACAGGGCCTTCGACCTCCTCGGCCTGGCGCCGCGGCCGGGGGCACGCGCCAACCCGGACCTCCGCCGGATCACCCTCCGCAACCTCCTCCAGCACTCCGGGGGATGGGACCGCGACAAGAG
>DATBQN010000375.1:0-2534 GCA_036560825.1 Thermoanaerobaculia bacterium | reverse complement strand
GACCGCCCTCTTCGCCTTCGCCACCATCGAGGAGTCGCTCAACAAGATCTGGAGCGTGTCGCGGCGGCGGCCGGTCAAGGTGCGGCTGCTGTCGTTCCTCCTCCTCCTCTTCTGGGGTCCCCTCCTCATCGGCGCCACCTTCACCAGCCTGATCCTCCTGCGCCAGAGCCCGGCCCTGCGGGTGATCCTCCAGGGATCGATCCTCTTCGCCGTCCTCCCCTTCGTCGCCACCACGGTCGGCTTGACCACCCTCTACTGGCTCGTCCCCTACACCCGCGTGCGGCCGCGCAACGCCCTCGTCGGCGGCCTCCTCGCCGCCATCCTCCTCGAGCTCCTCCGCCAGGGCTTCGCCTCCTACGTCGAGTTCTTCCGGAACGTCAACATCGTCTATGGCAGCTTCGCCTTCGCCCTCCTCTTCATGATCTCGATCGAGCTCACCTGGACGATCGTGCTCCTCGGCGCCGAGGCGTCCTACACGGCGCAGCACTTCCCGCGCCTGTCGCGCGGCATCCACTACCAGGCGCCGCTTCAGGCGGCCTGGGTGGGGCTGACGGCGCTCACCCTGATCGCCCGCCGCTTCGCCCGCGGCGAGCCGATGCTGTCGCCCGCGGCGCTCGCCGAGCGCCTCCACCTCTCGCCGCGCGAGCTCGAGCGCGTCATCCGCCCCCTCCTCACTCACGGCCTGCTGCGCGAGACCTCCGGCGAGCGCGGCTACCTCCTCTCCGTCGATCCCAGCCAGCTCCCCGCCGACCGCATCTTCCAGGCCTACGACCACCGGGCGCGCCGCGGCATCGAGCCAGTGGGCGAGGAGCTCCGCGCCCGCCTCGAGGGCCTCATCGGCGAGCTCGCCCAGGCGCGCGGCGAGCGGCTCGGCGGCACGACTCTTGCTGAGCTGATCGCCGGGTAAGCGGCGGCGCGCGCCGGCGATTCCGGCCCTCGCCGCCGACGATCCGGTCGTTCTACAGCTTCGTACTAAAATAGGAGAGCTCTGCGAGCTCGGGAATCCGCCGATCGGTTGGAAACCTCGATAAGGAGGGCTTCATGCGCGCGCCCGGTCGTCTCCGTCTCACCTTCCTCGCCCTTTTCCTCTCCGCCGCCGCCGCCGTTCCCGCCCTCGCGGTGGACCCCACCTATGGCGTCTACCCGGCCCCGAGCCCGCTCGGCACGAACGCCGGCGAGCCCAGCCTCGGCGTCGACTGGAAGACCGGGAAGGTGATGTTCCAGGCCGGCCTGCAGACGCTCCGCGTCAGCTTCGACGACACGGTCTCCCCGGCCACCGCCTTCTGGCAGGACGTGAGCTACACGCTCACCAGCCTCGCCACCCTCGACCCCATCCTCTACGTCGACCGGCAGACCGGCCGCACCTTCGTGTCGCAGCTCGCCGGGGTGACCAGCCTGATGGCGGTGAGCGACGACGACGGCGCCTCGTGGACGCCGAGCCAGGGCTCCGGCATCCCGTCGGGGGTCGATCACCAGACGGTGAGCGGCGGCGCGCCGGCCGCGGGCCTCCTCCCCGCCGTCATCGCGGCGCTCTACCCGCACACCGTCTACTACTGCTCGCAGGACGTCGCGCTCGCCCTCTGCGCCGAAAGCCCGGACGGCGGCCTCACCTTCGGGGTCGGCGTCCCCATCTACACCATCCTCTCCTGCGGCGGCCTCCACGGCCACCTCAAGGTGGCGCCGGACGGCACCGTCTACGTGCCCAACAAGAGCTGCGGCAGCGGCCAGGGGATGGCGGTGTCGACCAACAACGGCCTCACCTGGACGGTGCGCACGGTGCCCGGCAGCACCTCCGGCTCGAGCGACCCGTCGATCGGCATCGCCACCGACGGCACCGTCTACTTCGGCTACGGCGACGCCTCCAGCCATCCGCGCATCGCGGTCTCTCACGACCGCGGCGTGACCTGGTCCGCCTCCCAGGACGTCGGGGTGCCGTTCGGCATCCAGAACACGGTCTTCCCGGAGGTGGTGGCGGGCGACCCCAACCGCGCCGCCTTCGCCTTCCTGGGGACGCCGACCGCGGGCGCCGACGGCACCGGAGAGAACCCCAGCTTCCCCGGCGAGTGGCACCTCTACATCGCCACCACCTACGACGGCGGCGGCACCTGGACGACGGTCGACGCGACGCCCGCCGACCCCGTCCAGCGCGGCTCCATCTGCACCGCCGGCACCACCTGCGGCAGCACCCGCAACCTCCTCGACTTCATGGACATCGCGGTCGACGCGCAGGGGAGGGTGGTCGTCGCCTTCGCGGACGGCTGCGTGGGGAGCTGCGTCTCGGCAGGCGGGGCGAGCACCGCCGCGCTCGCGACGATCGCCCGCCAGACCGGCGGCAAGCGCCTCTTCGCGGCGTTCGGCGGCTAGGCCGATCCGGCGCCCCGCCCTATACAAACCGGGAGCGGGGCGCCATCCTTGCCGCTGGCGGATCGCCCAAGTACAATACCGCCCTCCCGCAAGTGGGGCAGTAGCTCAGCTGGGAGAGCACCACGTTCGCAACGTGGGGGTCGAGGGTTCGAATCCCTTCTGCTCCACCA
>DATBQN010000374.1:0-6014 GCA_036560825.1 Thermoanaerobaculia bacterium | reverse complement strand
GATCGCGGAGCGGGATGAAGAGGAACGGCACGCCGCAGGACACGATCTGCGGCTCGGCCCAGCTTCCCAGGTCCTCCGCCGCAAGGGAGCAGACCTCGGCGAGCGCCGCCGGTGAGGCCGGCGCCGGCGAGAGCTCGGGCGGCCGCGCCGCGGTGAGCTCGGCGAAGGTGGGCGCGCCGTTTCGGGCGACCAGGCGCACGGCGACCGGACCGACCCCCTCCTCGAAGGTGATCGCGGTCTCGTCGCCGGTGAGAGCGACCTCGCCGAGCGCGCCGAGCAGATAGGCGGTCCCCACCGTGGGATGCCCGGCGAACGGCAGCTCGCGGCGAGGCGTGAAGATGCGAAGCTTCCGCGTGCGGCGCGGGTCCTCGGGCGGCAGCACGAAGACGGTCTCCGAGAGATTGAACTCGCGAGCCACCTGCAACATCTGCGCGGAGTCGAGCCCGCGGGCGTCCAGCAGCACGGCCAGGGGATTGCCGCCGAAGCGGCGGTCGGTGAAGACGTCGGCGGTGGCGAAGCGGTAGCGCATAGGGCTCCTCAGAATCCCGCCGCGTGGCCATCCTTGCGCGACTCGGACGCTCCATAATAGATCCGCCGCTCGTCATCCCAGGCTACGGCCTGGTAGCCGCCGTATTCGCCGGCGCTCCAGCCCACGCGGTGGCCGCGCTCGCCCAGCTCGCGGATCGTCTCGTAGGGGAAGCCGGACTCGAGGGAGACGCGGCCGCCGTCCTCCATCGTCTCCCCGGTGGGCTCGGAGGAGCCCTCGTGGAGGACGCGCGGCGCGTCCCCGGCTTCCTGATAGCCCATTCCGAAGTCGAGCCGGTTGACGAGGATCTGGACGTGCCCCTGCGGCTGGAAGCCGCCCCCCATCACGCCGAAGGCGAGGACCGGGCGGCCGGCCCGCGTGACGAAGGCCGGGATGATCGTGTGGAAGGGGCGCTTGCGTGGCGCGTAGACGTTGGCGTGCCCGGGCTCCAGGGCGAAGAGCTCGCCGCGGTTCTGCAGCGAGAAGCCGAGGCCCGCCGGGACGATCCCGGAGCCCATGCCGCGGAAGTTGCTCTGCAGGAGCGAGACCATGTTGCCCTGAGCATCGCCGGTCGCCAGGCAGACGGTGTCGCCGGCGTCGAGGGCGCCGGGGTCGCCCGGCGGCTGCGCGAGGGCGGCGCGGCGGGGGTCGATGCGCCGGCGCCGCTCGGCCGCATAGCGCGTGGCGAGCAGCGCGGGGACCGGCGCGCGGGCGAAGTCGGGGTCGGCATAGAAGCGTGCGCGGTCCTCGTAGGCGAGCTTCTTGGCCTCGATCAGCAGGTGGAGGTGATCGGCGCTGCCGAAGCCCAGCCCGCGGAGATCGTAGCCCTCGAGGATCGCCAGCATCTGGAGGGCGGCGATCCCCTGACCGTTCGGCGGCAGCTCCCAGACCTCGTGGTCCCGATAGGAGACGGAGACCGGCTCGACCCAGGTCGAGCGGTGCGCGGCCAGATCCGCGGCGGTGAGGAACCCTCCCGCCGCCGCGACCGCCTCCTCGATCGCCCGCGCCATCTCGCCCGCATAAAAGGCGTCGCGGCCGCCCCGCACGAGGGCGCGGAAGGTCGCGGCGAGGCCCGGGTTCTTGAACGGCTCGCCCTTCGCCGGCGCGCGGCCGCTAGGAAGATAGGTCGCGGCGAAGCCCGGCTGGCCGGCGAGGACCTCGGCCTCCTCGGCCCAGGTGTGGGCGATCACCTCGCTGACCGGAAAGCCCTGCTCGGCGTAGTGGATGGCGGGCGCGAAGAGCTCCGCGATGGGCAGGCGCCCGAAGCGGGCATGGAGGGCGAACCAGCCGTCGACCGCCCCGGGAACCGAGATCGGGAGCGGCCCGCGCGGCGGGATGCGCGCCAGTCGCAGCCCGCGCAGGCGCGCGAGCGTCAGGCCGGCCGGCGACCTCCCGCTGCCGTTCAGCCCATGGAGGCGGCCGCGGCCGCCGGGGCCGGCCTCCCAGACCATGGCGAAGAGGTCGCCGCCCGGCCCGCAACCGGTGGGCTCGACCACCGCCAGCACGGCGTTCGCGGCGATCGCGGCGTCGACCGCGCTGCCGCCGAGGCGGAGGATCTCGACGGCGGCCTGGGTCGCGAGCGGCTGGCTCGTCGCCGCCATGGCGCGCGGCGCGATGACCTCCGAGCGGCCGGCGAAGGCGCGTCCAGTCGGGCGATCGGGAGACACGCCGCGAGCATAGCAGCGCAGTCCTTGTATGCTGGCGAGGCGGACGGAGGGTCCGCGCCGAATCCCGGCCACGCCGAAGCGCGCGGACCGGGCTCACCCGAGCCGTTCACCGAGAGTGGAGGAGGAGAGCATGTCCGTAGCCAAGGTCACCGAGATCACGTCGGAATCGCCGAAGAGCTTCGAGAAGGCGATCGAGGAGGGGATCGCCCGCGCCGCGAAGACGCTCAAGAACATCAAGAGCGCCTGGGTGAGCGAGCACCATCTGACGATCGAGAAGGGCAAGATCGTCGGCTACCGCGTCAACATGAAGCTGCTCTTCGTGCTCGAGGACGGGCGGTAGACCGGCGTCCGCGGCGGTCTCGTTCGTCTATCGCGGGGACGCGACCTTGCGCGGCCCGGCCGACTTGACCGCCTCGGAAACCCCGTCCTCGTACTTCTCGAAGTTGTCGGCGAACATCTCGGCGAGCTGGGCGGCCTTGGCGTCGTAGTCCGCCGGGTCCTTCCAGGTGCCGCGCTGATCGAGCACCGAGTCCGGCACGCCGGTCACGTGCTTGGGCACCGCGAGGCCGAAGAGCGGATCGCTCACCGTCTCCGCGTGATCGAGCTCGCCGCCGAGCGCCGCCGCTACCATCCGCCGCGTGTGGTCGAGCGAGAGGCGGCGGCCGACCCCGTAGGGCCCCCCCGTCCAGCCGGTGTTGATCAGCCAGACCTTCGCCGCGTGGCGCGCCAGGCGCTCGCCCAGCATCTGGGCGTAGACGCGCGGATGGAGCGGCAGGAACGGCGCGCCGAAGCAGGCGCTGAAGGTGGCCTTGGGCTCGGTCACCCCGCGCTCGGTGCCGGCGACCTTGGCGGTGTAGCCGGAGAGGAAGTGGTACATCGCCTGCTCCGGGGTCAGCCGCGAGATGGGCGGCAGCACGCCGAAGGCGTCGGCGGTCAGGAAGACGACGCTCTTCGGGTGGCCGCCGCGGCCGGCGAGGTCGGCGTTGCCGATCTGGTCGAGCGGGTAGCTGCTCCGCGTGTTCTCGGTCAGCGAGTCGTCGTCGAGGTCGAGGCGGCGGGTCTCGGGATCGACGACGACGTTCTCGAGCACGGTGCCGAAGCTCCGGGTGGTGGCGTAGATCTCCGGCTCGCTCTCGGCCGACAGGCGGATGACCTTGGCGTAGCAGCCGCCCTCGACGTTGAAGACGCCGTCGTCGCTCCAGCCGTGCTCGTCGTCGCCGATCAGGGTCCGCGACGGATCGGCCGAGAGCGTCGTCTTGCCGGTGCCGGAGAGGCCGAAGAAGAGCGCCACGTCATCCTTGCCGGGTCCATAGTTGGCGCTGCAGTGCATCGACAGGACGCCCTGCTTCGGCAGGTGGTGGTTCATCACGCTGAAGATGCTCTTCTTGATCTCCCCCGCGTACTCGGTGCCGCCGACGAGCACCATCTTCGCCGCGAAGTTGACGAGGATGAAGGTCGAGCTCCGGATGCCGTCGCGCGCCGGGTCGCCCTGGAAGCTCGCCACGTCGAGCACCGTGAAGCCGGGGCGGAAGCGGGCGAGGGCCTCGGGGTCCTCCTCGCGGATGAACATGTTGCGGGCGAAGAGGTTGTGCCAGGCGTACTCGGTGACGACGCGGACCGGCAGCCGGTAGCGCGGATCGGCGCCGGCGTAGCCGTCGAAGACGTAGAGGTCGCGCCCGGCGAGGTGCGCCTTGACCCGGCCGAGCAGGCGCTCGAAGCGCTCGATCTCGAAGGGCCGGTTGACCTCGCCCCACCAGATGTCGCCCTCGGTCCCCGGCTCCTTGACCATGAACTTGTCGTTCGGCGAGCGCCCGGTGTGCTTGCCGGTGGTCGCGGCGAGCGGCCCCTCGGCCGCGATCAGCGCCTCGCCGCGCCGCACCGCGTGCTCGTAGAGCGCCGCCGGCGGCAGGTTCCAGTACACGGTGCCGGCGCCTTCGATCCCCAGCTCGACACCGTGACGGCTCATCGAAGTTCCCTCGTTGCGCATCCGATCACCTCGGCAAGGGTCGTAGGAAAAGGGAGCTTTGAATTCTAGCAGCCTGCGACGAGAATGGTTCTCGGTCACCGCAAGTCGCAGACCGCCAATGAGTTAGCGCGCTCGTGACGCCGCGGCGGGGCGGGCGAGGTAGTCGAGGACGAGGAGCGACATCGCCCGCATGCCGACCGGGATGGCGCTGTCGTCGCCGTGAAAGGTCGGCGTATGGAGGCCGCCGGAGGTGGTGCCGGGCTTGGTGGTGCCGAGGCGGAGGTAGAAGCCGGGGACGACGTTCGCCATGTAGGCGAAGTCCTCGCCGCCCATCACCGGCTCGGCGTCGACGACGTTCGCCTTGCCCACCGCGCGCTCGAGGCTCGGCCTCACCTGCCGCGAGAGGGCCGGGTCGTTGACCGTCGCCGGAGCGTTCTTCTCGTAGGAGAGCTCGTAGGAGCCGCCGCCGGCCTTGGCGGTGCCGTCGAGGATCTCGCGCATGCGCCGCTCGATCGTGGCGCGGGTCTCCTCGTGATAGGTCCGCACCGTCCCCTCGAGCCGCACCTCCTCGGGGATGATGTTGAAGCGCTCGCCGCCGCGGACGATCCCCACCGTGACGACGGAGGGCTCGAGCGGCGAGAGGTTGCGCGAGCGGATGGTCTGCAGGGCAAGGATCGCCTGCGCGGCGATGACGATGGGGTCGACGCCGAGATTCGGGTAGGCGCCGTGCGACTGCTTGCCGTGGATCTTGGCGACGAACTGGTCGACGGCGGCCATCGTGGGCCCCGGGGTGTAGCCGAGCTTCCCCACCTCGAGATCGGGAAAGGAGTGGAGGGCGAAGGCGGCGGCGGGGCGCGGGTTGGCGAGGGCGCCCTCGTCGATCATCCGCTGGGCGCCCGGCTTCTCGCCCGGCGGCGGCCCCTCCTCGTCGGGCTGGAAGAGAAAGACGACGGTCCCCGGCACCTGGTCCTTGAGCGCGGCGAGGACCCCTGCCACCCCGAGGATGACCGAGGTATGGATGTCGTGCCCGCAGGCGTGCGCCACCCCGACCTCCTGGCCGAGGTAGGTCTCGCGCTTGGTCGAGCGGAAGGGGAAGTCGGTCTTCTCGGTGACCGGAAGGGCGTCCATGTCCGCCCGCACGGCGACGACCGGCCCGGGCCGGCCGCCCTTGAGGATCGCCACGACCCCGGTCTTGGCGACGCCGGTGCGGACCTCGAGGCCGAGGGCCCGCAGGCGCTCGGCGACGAGCTTCGACGTCGCCTCCTCCTCGTAGCCGAGCTCCGGGTTCTGGTGGATCTTGTGGCGCACCTCGATCATCTCCGGGGCGACCCGCGCCACCGCGCGGTCGACCGCGGCGTCGAGCGGGCCGGCCGGGGTCGCCGGCGGAGCGGCGCCGAGGGCGCCGGCAGGGGCGAGAAGCGGCAGGCAAAGCAGCAGGAGCGCGGGAGAGCGCCGGATCATCCTCTACCTCCTCGGTGGTCTGTGCCGGGCTGACCGGGCGGGACGGGAGTTTATACCCAGGCGGCCGTCAGGGGGGTACGACCCGGCGCGCGAACGAGGTCTTAGTCCCGTATTGGTCGAGCAGATCTCTACTGCGCCGACCCTGGTGGTGGGATACCTCGCCACAAGCGACGGATCGACAGGGTAGTGTGGCGAAACTGGTTAACTGCAGCTGCCTAACTCGGATTGCCGGTTCGAAACCCGTCGTCGCAAAGGAATCCTGTCACGTGGAAGCCTCACAGCGGAGAATTCTCGTCAGGCCGAGAACGGCACAACGGATGGTCGACGCTCTCCCTCCGGAAGGTCATGATGGAGACAGGGTTGCCGGTTAGGCTCTCCCCCTCCATCGTTCCCA
>DATBQN010000373.1:0-4267 GCA_036560825.1 Thermoanaerobaculia bacterium | reverse complement strand
AGCGACGGGACGAGGCGGAGCGCCCAGAGCGCGAGAGCGAGGCCGAGCGCGCCGCCGAGGGCGCCGAGGAGGGCGCTCTCGGCGAGGAGCTGGCGGAGGAGGCGCGCGCGGCTGGCGCCGAGCGAGGCGCGGAGCGCCATCTCCCGCTGCCGGACGGTGGCGCGGGCGAGCAGCAGGCTCGCCAGGTTGGCGCAGGCGATGAGGAGGATCAGGCCGACGGCGGCCGAGAGGGTCCACAGCACGCGGCCGACGTTGCCGACGACGACCTCGAGGAGCGGTTTCACGAGCGCCGTCTTGGGCTCGCTGCCGGCGTTCTCGCGCGCGATCCGCTGGACGATGCCTTCGAGATCGGCCTGCGCCTGCGCCAGGGTGACGCCGGCGCGGAGCCGGCCGATCGGCCGCAGGTAGTTGAAGCCGCGCCGGAGGACGAAGTCGGGCTTCGAGTCGTCGGCGAACTCGGGCACCGCGAGGCGGGCGCTCACCCAGAGATCGACGGGCGCCGCCGCCGCGGCGGCGAAGTCGGCCGGCATGACGCCGACGACGGTGTAGCTGCGGCCCCCGAGCGTCAGGGAGCGGCCGAGGACGCGGGGATCGGCGGCGAGCTCGCGGTGCCAGAGCCCCTCGCTCAGGACCGCCGCCGGGGGCGCACCCGGCCGGTCAAGCGCGGGCGAGAGCGTCCGGCCGAGGAGCGGCGGCACGCGGAAGACGTCGAAGTAGTTCGGGGTGACGACCTGGCCGCGCAGCCAGAGCGGGCCGCCGGCGGCGCGGGTGAGCACGAGATGGCGCGGGAAGGAGGCGGCGAGGGCCGCGAAGCTGCGGTTGCCGCGCTGGTAGTCGAGGAGGTTGGCGGGCGAGGTGGGGGCGAACTCGCAGCAGGACTTCTTCTCCCCGAGGACGACGATGCGGCCGCTCTCCGGATAGGGGAGGGGGCGGAGGAGGACGGCGTCGACGACGCTCCACATCGCCGTGTTGGCGCCGATCCCCAGGGCGAGCGTCAGGAGAGCCACGGCGGTGAATCCGGGGCTTCTGACGAGCAGGCGCGCGGCGAAGCGAAGGTCGCCGCCGAGCGTTCCGAATCCCAGCACGAGACACCTCCCGTCCGTTCCGATCCCGCCAGGATTCTACGGCCCCGCCGGGCGCGGGTTTCGACGGCGATGAGATGACCGGGACGAGGTGCCAGGTGATTCGTCACGGGAATAATCCGCCGCGGCGGGCGTTGAGATTTGAGCGCATAAAGCTAAGGCTTCGCGCGGCCGGTAGCGCCGGCTGAGTGAAGATCGCTAAGATCCGGGCCGGGCGTGGAATTCGGCCTTGCCGGGGATGGTTTGAATGGATGCGCACGGGTCCGCTCGCCACTCCGGCGCCCGGGCCGTGCGACGTCGACAGCCGGGAGAGACCGGCCAGCGTCCCGTTCCGAACGGGGCCGCAGGAGATCGATCGACATGTCCGACCTGATGAGCCTTCCCGTCCTGCCCCTCAAGGACTTCGTGCTGTTCCCCGGCGTCACCACGCCGATCAACGCCGGCCGTCCGGGGACGCTGCGCGCCATCGAGGCGGCCCTCGCCACCCCGGAGCGGCTGGTCTTCGCCGTCTCGCAGCGCGAGGATGTCCGCGAGGTCAGCCCGGAGCACCTCTACACCATCGGCACCGTGGCCCGCATCGGACAGGTGCAGCGCAGCCTCGCCGGCATGCAGCTCCTCCTCCAGGGCGACCACCGCGGCATCGCCATGCGCATCGTCGAGAAGAATGGGCACCTCGAGGCGACCGTCCGCGAGGCGGACGAGATGCAGCCGCTGAACGCCCAGGACCCGGCCTTCGTCGCCCTCCTCCGCGAGGCGCGCGAGCGCGCCGCCGAGCTCGGCCACAAGTCGGGGCTCCCCGAGGAGGTCGTGCAGCAGGTGCTCGCCGGCGTCTCCGATCCCGGGCGCCTGGCCGACCTCGTCGCGGCCTACACCGAGATCACCCAGGCCCAGCGCCAGAGCCTGCTCGAGGCCCTCTCGGTCGAGGAGCGGCTGCGCCGCGTGCTCGTCCACGTCCAGCGCCAGCTCTCCGTCCTCGAGGCGCAGGAGGACATCAAGAGCAAGGTCCAGGAGGAGCTGGGGGACCGCCAGCGCGAGATGTTCCTGCGCGAGCAGCTCAAGGCCATCCAGAAGGAGCTCGGCGACGGCGACGGCGAGTCGACCGACGAGCTGCGCGAGAAGCTCACCGCCCTCGCCCTCCCCGACGAGGTGAGGAAGGAGGTCGACCGCGAGCTCGGCCGCCTGGCGCGCATGGGGCGCGAGGGGATGGAGTCGCAGGTCATCCGCACCTATCTCGAGACCATCGCCGAGCTGCCGTGGAGCGAGCGCAGCGCCGAGCACCTCGATCTCAAGGAGGCCGCGCGCGTCCTCGAGGAGGACCACTACGCCTTGGGTGACGTCAAGGACCGCGTCCTCGAGTTCCTCGCCGTCCGCCAGCTGCGCGAGAAGCAGGCCGCGGCGGCTGCGGCCGAGGCCGCCGCGACCGCGGGGCCCGCCGGTCCCTCCGACGAGGCCCCCACGGCGGAGGTCGCCGAGCCCGACGACACCTACGAGACCGCCCAGGCCGAGCGCGAGCGCGAGGTCCCGGAGCCCAGCGACCCCAAGCTCCCGGGCAACGAGGACGAGAAGGCCAAGGGCCCGATCCTCCTCTTCGTCGGCCCTCCCGGCGTCGGCAAGACCTCGGTCGCCAAGTCGATCGCCCGCGCCATGGGCCGCAAGTACGTGCGCATCTCGCTCGGCGGCGTGCGCGACGAGGCCGACATCCGCGGCCACCGGCGCACCTACGTGGGCGCCATGCCGGGCCGCATCCTGCAGGGGATGAAGCACGCGGGGACCAAGAACCCGGTCTTCCTCCTCGACGAGGTCGACAAGCTGGGCGTCTCCTTCCAGGGCGACCCCGCCTCGGCCCTCCTCGAGGTGCTCGACCCGGCGCAGAACGACACCTTCACCGACCACTACCTGGGGGTGCCGTTCGACCTCTCGGAGGTGCTCTTCATCGCCACGGCGAACTTCATCCAGAACATCCCGGGGCCGCTCCTCGACCGCATGGAGGTCGTCGAGTTCGCCGGCTACACCGAGCGCGAGAAGCTCGCCATCGCCCGCCAGTACCTGGTGCCGCGGCAGCTCAAGCAGGCGGGTCTCTCGACCGCGCAGCTCGAGCTGCCCGACGACACCGTCGCCCAGGTGATCACCGGCTACACGCGCGAGGCGGGCGTCCGCCAGCTCGAGCGCGAGATCGGCCGGCTCGGCCGCAAGGTGGCGCGGAAGATCGCCGCGGACGAGGTCGAGCGGGTGACCATCCAGCCGGAGGACGTGCACGACCTCCTCGGCCGCGCCAAGGTCCACCCCGAGCGGATGTCGCGCGTGGACCAGGTGGGTGTCGCGACCGGCATGTACTACACGCCGACCGGCGGCGACATCATGTTCGTCGAGGCGAAGACCATGCGCGGCAAGGGCGAGCTGGTGCTCACCGGCCAGCTCGGCGACGTCATGAAGGAGTCCGCCCGCGCCGCCTGGAGCTACGCGCGGGCGCACGCCGAGAGCCTGGGGATCCCGAGCGAGGCGTTCGACCGCGACATCCACATCCACGTCCCCGCCGGCGCCATCCCCAAGGACGGCCCGTCGGCGGGCGTGACGATGGCGACGGTGCTCGTCTCGGCGCTCTCCGGCCGCCCGGCCCGCCACGACATCGCGATGACCGGCGAGATCACACTCTCCGGCCGCGTGCTGCCGATCGGCGGGGTGAAGGAGAAGGTGCTGGGCGCCGTGCGCTCCGGCATCCGCGCCGTGCTCCTGCCGCAGGACAACATGGAGGACCTCGAGGACCTGCCGAAGGAGGTGCGCGACACCCTGGAGGTCTATCCGGCGACCGAGCTCGGCCAGGTCCTCGCCCTGACCCTCCGCGGCGCCTCCTTCCGCGAGGGGAGGCTGCGCTTCGGCGAGGACGAGGTCCTACCCAGCGTGCCGCTCCCCGAGCCCGACCCGCCCGCCGAGCGGTTCCATCACTGAGCTGTAGACCCGATCGAAGGTGAATGCCGCCCCGCCCGCTCCTCGGAGCCGGCGGGGCGTTCGTCTTCCGGGGCGGAGCCTCCCGCCTCGCCGCCGTAGTGGGCCTCGAAGCCGCGACCTTCGTCGCGACGGCCACCGAGGAGCTTTCGGACCAAGGCTTGGAACGCCGCGCCGCTCCTCGCCGCCGCTGACATGGCCGCCCCGCCTGAGTCTGCTATACCGCAGCCTGATCCCGCTCG
>DATBQN010000372.1:0-7825 GCA_036560825.1 Thermoanaerobaculia bacterium | reverse complement strand
GCGCTGCAGATCGTCAACGAGCGGCCGGAGGCGATCCGCCGCCCGGCGCGAGCGGAAGGCGGCGAGGCCGAGCCGGGGACGCCGGCGGGCCGCTCGGAGGTCTATCGCGTCCTGGGCATCGACCGGCAGCTCCCCGCCTCCGAGGAGCAGGCCTTGGCCGAGATGCTCGAGGGCTTCCACAAGCTCATCCGCTTCTTCCACACCAGCTTGTCGGGCCCCTTGCCGCCTCCCACCGCGGAGTAGGGTTCGCGCCGCGGCTCGCCAGCCCCGGCGCCGCGGCTCCGACGGCTGTCCCGACGGCGCCCTCGACGTTGGGCCTGCATCTTGCACCCTTCGTCGAGCGAGTCGCCACCCGATGCGACTCCGGTTCGGCAGCCAGCAGGCGGAACAGCACACTGCGGAGTGACTCGAAACGGAGGGGCCAGCGGAGACCGTCGGGCGGGCGAGGAAGGGACGGAGCCGTGGCCACTGAATCCGATCGACGCGTCGTCCGCTTGCAGCCGGGCGACCATGTCTGCCTGCTCCACGAGGGCTCGCCGGGGCGGGCCGCGCTCGTCGCTCCCTTCTTCCGCACCGGCCGTGAGCGTGGCGCGCGGTGCCTCCTGATCGGCGCTCGCGAGGATCTCGAGGCCCTGGCGGCCGCGGGGCTCGAGGTCGCCGGCGAGGAGGAGCGCGGCGGGCTCGTCCTGCTCGAGCGCCTGCCGCGCTCCCAGCGGCCGCCGGGCGCGCTGCTCGACCTGCTGCGCCAGGCGGAGCAGCAAGCCCTGGACGACGGCTTCAAGGGTCTCGTCGTGGCGGGGGAGCTGGTGAGCGCGTCCGCTCCCGGCTATCTGGCGCGGGGCGAGGCCCTCCTCGGCCGCTTCCTGGCCGGCAGCCGGACCGCCGCCCTCTGCCTCTACGATCGCGCGCGGCTGTCGCCCGGCGCCCTCGCCGATCTCCTCCGCACCCATCCGCTGGTCGCGCTCGACGGCGAGCTCTGCCCCAGCCCTTTCGCCGAGCCGCCCGAGCTGGTCGAGTCCGCCGAGGCTTCCGCGGCGCGGGCGGGCTGGATGCTCTCGGTGGTGCGGCGCGCCTGCGATGGCGAGCGCCTGCGCGCCGAGGCCGCGGCGCGCCTGGTCGAGCAGGAGGGCGCCCTCGAGCGCGCCGACCGCGCCCGCAACGACTTCCTGGCGATGCTCGCCCACGAGCTGCGCAACCCGATGGGGACGATCAGCAACGCCATCCAGGTGCTCCGCCTGCGCGGCCACGGCGACGAGTACTTCGAGCGCGCGCTCGACGCGGCGGAGCGGCAGGTCCGCCACCAGGCGGCGCTCGTCGACGACCTCCTCGAGGCGTCGCGGGTGACCCGCGGCCTGGTCGAGCTGCGCCGCGAGCCGTTCGACCTCGTGGCGCTCGTCCGCGAGGTGGCGGCGGAGCTGCGGAGCGCCTTCAGCAAGGCGCGGCTGAGGCTGGCGCTCCAGCTCCCCGCGGAGCGGCTCGTCGTCGACGGCGACCGGCTGCGCCTCGCGCAGGCGCTCTCGAACCTGCTGCGCAACGCCGTCAAGTTCACCCCCGAGGGCGGCCGCGCGACCGTCCGGGTGCGCGCCGTCGACGGCCGCGCCGAGGTGTCCGTCCGCGACACCGGGGCGGGCATCTCCGCCGACCTCCTGCCGCACGTCTTCGAGGTCTTCGCCCAGGGCGAGCACGGTCTCGACCGCGCCATGGGCGGCCTCGGCGTGGGCCTCGCCGTGGTCAAGGGGCTCGTCGAGCTCCATGGCGGCGAGGTGGTGGCGGAGAGCGCCGGACCGGGCCTCGGCGCCGAGCTCACCCTGCGGCTGCCGCTCGCCCCCGACCCCGCGGCTCGCGCCCTCGCGGCGCGGCGGCCGCTCCCGCGGGCCCTCTCCGCGACCGCCGCGCCGGCCGAGCCGCGGCGCATCCTCGTCGTCGAGGACAACCCCGACGCCGCGTCGAGCCTGCGGGAGTTCCTCGAGCTCTCGGGCCACGAGGTCGAGCTCGCCCTCTCCGGCACCGCGGGCGTCGAGGCGGCGCGGCTCTTCCATCCCGAGGTCGTGCTCTGCGACCTCGGTCTGCCGGGGATGGACGGCTTCGAGGTGGCGGCCGAGCTGCGGCGCGACCCCACCACCGCCTCGGCGCAGCTCATCGCCGTCACCGGCTACGGCCGCGAGGAGGACCGCCGGCGCTCGAAAGCGGCCGGCTTCGACCTCCACCTGACCAAACCGGTCGATCCCGCGCGGCTGCGGCAGGTTCTGCAGCACGCCTCCGCCCGGACCCACTGATGCGTCAGGCCTGCCTCAGAGCGGCAGCAGCGCGTAGCGCAGGACGAAGAGGACCGCGAGGATCGCGATCAGCGGATGGATCTCGCGCCATCGGCCGGCGGCGAGCTTGGCGAGCGTATAGACGACGATCCCCGCCGCGAGGCCGTGGGTGATGTTGAAGGTCAGCGGCATGAGGATGGCGGTGAGGAAGGCCGGCGCCGCCTCGGTCGGATCGCTCCAGTCGATCTCGCGCACCACCCGCACCATGAGCGTGCCGACGAGGATGAGCGCCGGCGCGGTCACCGGGTTCAGGCCCGGTCCCGCCGCCCGCCCCAGCATGGCGACGAGCGGCGAGACGAAGAGCGAGGCGGCGAGGAGGAGGCCGGTGACGACGCTCGCGAGCCCCGTCCGCGCCCCCACCGCGACGCCGGCGCCGCTCTCGATGTAGGAGGTCACCGTCGAGGTGCCGGCGAGCGCGCCGCCCACCATCCCGATGGCGTCGGCGGCGAGCGCGCGCTCGAGGCGGGGGAGGCTCGCCTGCCTCCCCTCGCCGCCCGCGTCCGGTTGCAGGAAGCCCGCCTCGTGGGCGATCGCCATGAGGGTCCCCAGGGTGTCGAAGAGGGCGAAGAAGAGCATCACCAGGACGAGCGGCAGGTACTGGAGGCGGAGCGCCCCGAGGAGGTCGATCGAGAGCCCCGGGAGCTGGAGCTGCGGCAGCTCGACGATCGCCTCGGGCCGCGCCACGACGCCCGTCGCGAGGCCGGCGAGGACGGTCCCGGCGAGCCCCCAGAAGATGGCCGTCGGCACCCGCGCGGCGGTGAGCGCGAGGGTGAGGGCGAGGCCGAAGAGGGTGAGCCGCGCCGGCGCCGTCGAGAGGTCGCCCAGGGTCACCAGGGTGTGGGGATCGGCGCGCACCAGGCCGCCCTGCTGCAGGCCGATGAAGGCGATGAAGAGGCCGATCCCCACCGCCCCCGCGAGGGTGAGGACGCGCGGCACGGCGCGCACGATGACGGCGCGGGCGCCGGTCGCGGTGAGCAGCACGAAGAGCACGCCGCTCCAGAAGACCAGGCCGAGCGCGGTGGGCCACGGCACCTTGGCGCCGAGGCATATGGTGTAGGCGAAGAAGGCGTTCAAGCCCATCCCCGGCGCCAGCGCGATCGGGTAGTTGGCGAGGAAGCCCATGAGGAGCGTCGCCACGGCGGCGGAGAGCGCGGTGGCGGCGATGGCGCCGGGGAGCGGGATGCCGGCGGCGTGGAGGAAGACCGGGTTGACGGCCAGGATGTAGGCCATGGTGAGGAAGGTGGTGAGGCCGCCCAGGGCCTCGCGGCCGGGCGTCGTGCCCAGCGCGCGGAGGTGGAAGATGCGCTCCAGCATGGCGCGTATTCTAGTGGCGCCGTGGTATCCTCGGGGCCTGCAATGACAACCGATCCAGCCGTCCTCTCGGCCGAGCCCGTCGCTCCCGCCGACCGCCTGATCCTCGCCCTCGACGTCCCCGGCCCGGCGCCGGCCCGCCGCCTCGTCGAGGAGCTCGGCGACGCCGTCACCTTCTACAAGCTGGGCCTCGAGCTCTTCCTCTCCGGCGGCTACTTCGAGCTCGTCGACTGGCTGGTGGCGCGCGGCAAGCGGGTGTTCGCCGACCTCAAGCTCTTCGACGTGCCGGAGACCGTCCGCGGCGCCGTGCGCGCGCTCGCCGCGCGCCCGGTCGACTTCCTCACCGTGCACGCCCAGGACGACGCCGTCCTCGCCGCGGCGGCGGGCGCCAAGGGCGGCATCAGGATCCTCGCCGTCACCGTGCTCACCAGCCTCGACGAGGCGGACCTCGCCCGCGACCTGGGCGTCGCGGTCGACGTCCGCCGGCTGGTCCTCTCGCGCGCCCGGCGCGCGCTCGCCCTCGGCTGCGACGGCGTCATCGCCTCGGGCCGCGAGGTGGGCGCCCTCCGCGCGGAGCTCGGCCCGCGCCCCATCGTCGTGGCGCCGGGGATCCGGCCCGCCGGGGACCGCCCGGCCGACGATCAGAAGCGGGTGGTGACGGTCGAGGAGGCCTTCGCGAGCGGCGCCGACCACGTCGTCGTCGGCCGCCCGATCAAGAACGCCCCCGACCCCCGCGCCGCCGCCGCGGCGATCCAGGCGACCATCGCGGGCCTCTTCGCGGATCGCTGACGGCGTCAGCCCGGCGGCTGAGCCGAGACCGGCAGCGGCGCCGCGTGCGCGGGGGCGTCCGCGAGGCGCTCGAAGAGGGCGATCTCGGGGTCGACGAAGCGCTGGCTCGAGTCGACGTCCTGGCGCGAGAGGAGGTCCAGGAACGGCTTCGACTGGCGGGTGAAGACCAGCCGGTAGCCGAGCTCGCCGCTCGAGAGCATGCGGTAGATCTCCTGCTCGCGCTCGTGGCGGAAGTCGGTGACGTTCACCGCCACGTACTCCGGCGCGAGGTTCTCGAACACCCGTCCGTGCGAGCGGATGGCGCGGTCCCAGGGTATCCAATGGAAACGCGGGATGTGCTTGCGCCGGCCCACGCCGACCACCGAGTCGGGCCGGCGGGCGTGCGCCGCCACGTAGTCCTCGACGCCGTAGCGCGTGTCGGCGAGCAGCCGGAAGTCGATCGACGCGGCGTAGAGCGCGCTGTAGACGACGACCGCGGCGGCGACCGCCCTTCCGGCGATCGCCGCCAGCTTGGCCCGCGGGACCCGCGGCCGCGCCAGCTCGCCCAGGAGATAGCCGCAGAAGAGCGCGAGGACCATCGCCACCGGCAGCACGTAGCGGTCGAAGGTGAAGAGGATCAGGTTGAGGAAGGTGACGTAGTAGGAGACGACGGAGACGAAGACGGCGAGCAGCAGGAGCGCCTCCCGCTTCTCGGTGGTACCCGTCCTCCGGGCCACGGCGCGATAGATGGCGAGCCCGAGGCCCAGCACGCAGGCGGCGGCGAGCGCGTAGTTGAGGGCGAAGGCGATCTGCTTCAGGAACAGGGAGAGGAGCTCGGCGTGGCCGGCCGTGGTGTTGGGGAAGTCCTGGTAGTCCTCGCTCATCGGCCCGAGGAGCAGGCGGAGGTGGATGGCGAAGCGCTGGCGGTCGAAGAGGATGTCCTGGAAGACGGCGAAGAGGACGGCGGCGGTGAGGCCGGCGCCGAGCACGCGGCGGTCGACGGCGGCGCGCGCCAGGCCGGCGACGGGGCCGCGGGCGCGGAACTCGTGGCGGTAGAGCCCGTAGACGATGGGCAGCGGCAGGAGCGTGTAGAGGCCGTACGCCTGGTCCTTGGTGCACACCGCCGCGGCCGCCGCGGCGGCGAAGAAGAGATAGTCGCGCAGGCGGTGGCGCTTGAGGATGCGGACGTAGAAGAGGAGCGAGAGCGTGAACCAGCAGACGTACGGCGAGTCGAGGTTCGCCATCTTCGCGTAGTAGACGAAGGGCGCGATCGAGACGGCGGCGAAGGCGGCGAAGAGGGCCTTCCTGCGGCCGTAGATCTCGCATCCGGCGAGGTAGAGGAAGCCGACGGCGGCGAGCGCCATCGCCAGGCTCACCAGGCGCGCGAAGTAGGTGAGATGGACGATCAGGCCGAGCTCGTCGACCGGCGCCGAGCCGCGCTGGGCGAGGGCGCGGTAGGGCCACGAGAGGCCGGCCAGGAGGGCGAAGTGGAGCGGCGGATAGCGGGCGTGCCAGCCCATCGGCGTCGCCGGCGAGATCGCCTGGGTCCACGAGGTCGGGTGGAGCTCGTCGCCCGCCCAGCCCACCCAGCTCGGCATGCCCCACGAGATGCCGACGGCGAAGAGGACGAGCGCCCAGACGAAGAGCGCGGCGATCGGAAGCCTGGGCGCGAGCCGGGGCGCCCAGCGTCGCCATCCGCTGCCTGTCGCGGTGCCAGGCGCCGGCGCCGAGCTGTGCACGGGCGCGGCGCGGAGGTCGGGCTCCATCTCCATGGCGGTCGTGAAGGGCTCCTCGGAAGGACAGCGAACTTCGATGCGCTCCGGAGCCGGGGATCGTAGCAGGACTCCCCGGCAGGCTTCCACCGGCCGGGCCGACGGCGCCGGACGCCGTCCCCAGCTCCGCGGGTTGGCGCACCATGGCAGATATGATTTGCCGGTGCCGGAGATGACGGAGCCCACCGCCTGGTCCGAGGAGCTGCGCGCCTCTCACCTCGCGGTGTCGCGGCAGGACCTCGAGTTCCGCGAGGCCGCGAAGGACGATCCGCGCTTCCTCGACAGCAAGACCTTCGAGCCGCTGCTCGCCGAGATCTTCGAGTACAAGCTGCAGTGCTGGCCGACCTTCCTCGGCGCCGCCAAGCGCGCCGAGCTCCAGGCCGCGAGCCTCGGCGTCTGCGAGGTCCTGCGCAAGGTCCCCGAGCGCGTCTTCGGCAACGATGCGGCGGCGATCGCCAAATTCTACAAGCTCGCCTCGCCGGAGATCGCCGAGCTCTATCTCGCCGAGCCGAACGGCATCGCGGCGGGCGTCGCGCGCGGCGACTACATCGACTCGGTCGACGGCTTCAAGTGCCTGGAGGTGAACTACAGCCCGCGGATCGGCGGCTGGGAGGCGGCGCCGCTCGTCGCCGCGCACATGAAGATCCCGCCGACCGCCGAGTTCGTGGAGGCCGCCGGCATCCGCGTCGCCTACTCGAACACCATCCGCCTCTTCTTCGCCCACATCATCCGCGAGAGCCTCGCCGCCGGCCTCGCCGCGGACGGCGTCCTCAACGTCGTCACCGTCCGCGAGGTCGGCCACGTCACCGGCACGCCGTCCTTCAAGGCCCATCTGCGCCAGGAGCTGGCGGCCGCGCTCGCCGAGGCGGGCGGCCTCGAGGGCGAGTTCGCCGAGTGCTACCCCGACGAGCTGGTGACGATGGAGGGCTCGCTCTACCTGGGCGAGCGGCGGATCGACGCCGCGATCGAGTTCACCGAGTTCAGCCGGCGCCACGTCTACCGGGCCTACAAGGCCAACAAGCTGATGCTCTTCAACGGCCCCATCGACAGCATCCTGAGCGACAAGCGCAACCTCGCGCTCCTCTCGGAGGGGCTCGACAAGGGCGACTTCACGCGCGAGGAGAAGGAGTCCATCCGGCGCTACGTCCCCTGGACGCGCCTCGTCGTCCCCGGCCGCGCCGACTTCTACGGCGAGGAGATGGCGATGCGCGACCTGCTCCTGACGCACCGGGAGGAGCTGGTCTTGAAGGAGAGCCAGAGCTTCGGCGGCAAGGGGGTCGTGATCGGCGCTTTCACGCCCGAGGCGAGGTGGCGCGAGGTGGTCGAATCGTCGCTCGCCCGCGGCGACTCGATCGTCCAGGAGAGGGTCGAGTCGCTCCCCTACCTCTACCAGTACGGCGAGTACGGCGCCCAGCCGAACGACATGATCTGGGGCCCCTTCCTCTTCGGCCGCACCTACGGCGGCCTCTTCCTCCGCATGCAGCCCCAGGCGGCGCGCAACGTCGTCAACCTGACGCAGGCGGCGAGCGAGGGCACCCCCTTCGAGGTCTGAGGGCCGGCCGCTGGCACCTCGCCGGTTCCGCCGTGGAATGCGGGATTCCGGCGCGAGCGGTGCTCGCGAGCGCCGGAATCTCAGGATTGAGCGCGGTCTCCGAGATC
>DATBQN010000371.1:0-13051 GCA_036560825.1 Thermoanaerobaculia bacterium | reverse complement strand
CAAACGGACGAATCGCCTGACACCTCGGAAAGGGCGCTGCGTGACTCGGGATAGGATTCCGGCCATGGAGAGGGCGCGGCGCTGGCGACGACCACGGAGTTACTGGGTCTGGCAGGTATTGGGCCTCCTCGGGCTCGGTTTCGTCGCCGCCGTCCTCTGGAGCCGCCGGCGGGGATTCTCCCTGGCCGACCTCGAGGACGACTTCGCCCCGCCGCCCCCTTCTTTGCCGCCCGCGGAGCCTCTGGCGGCCGGCGAGTCGCCGGCCGACGTCGCCGTGTGGATCGCCGGCCCGGCCGGCAATCTCTTCGTGCGCGATGGCGGCCCGAGCACAGGGGGCCAGGCGAACCTGCCCGTGCTCTTCGTTCACAGCCTGGGCGGCAACGGCGGCCAATGGGCGCTCCAGCTCGATCACCTGCGCCGCACGCGGCGCACCGCGGCGCTCGACCTCCGCGGCCACGGCGACTCCGATCCCGCCGACGACGGCGACTACTCGATCGAGGCGTTGGCGGCCGACGTCGCCGCGGTCGCCGACCAGCTCGCCCTCCGCCGGTTCGTCCTCGCCGGCCACAGCCTGGGCGGCTCGGTCGCCGTCGAGTACGCCGGCCGCCATCCCGAGCGCGTCGCCGGGCTCCTCCTCGTCGATCCCAACGGCGACCAGACCCGCATCCCTGAGAAGCAGGCCTCGGCGTTCGTCACGGCGATCGCCGCCGATCCCCTGGCCGAGATGGAGTGGCACTTCCGCCAGATCCTCGTCAACGGCGACCCCTCGGCCTCGGAATGGGTGCTCGAAGACCTCCGCCTGACGGACGCGGCGGCGATCGCCGGCGCCATCGAGAGCTCCTTCCGCCACCAGCCGCTCCCCGCCCTCGCCCGCTATGGAGGGCCGAAGCTATCCGTGGTGAGCGACATGAACGATCTTCCGTTCTCCCTCCACAACCTGGCGGCCGATCTCCCCGCCCGCCTCGTCCCCGGCACCGGCCACTGGCTGCAGATGGACCGACCGGCGGTGTTCAACCGCATCCTCGACGAGTTCCTCGCCGAGGCCGCGGCCGCTCTCTAGCCGGCGCGCTCGGCCCATCCGGTCCGCGGCCCTCGACCGGTAACAATCCTCCGCCGGCAGCGTCATATGACCGGAGACGAAAGGAAGGAGGACGCCGCCGTGTCAGCCGTCGTGCCCGCCGTCGCTCCGGATTCCGGCCGACCGGTCCCCGGACCGCAGCACCCCCTGGACGCGATCTTCCGCGCTCATCACGGCGCCGTGTTCCGCGCCGCCTACCGCATCACCGGCGATCCCATGGACGCCGAGGACGTCCTGCAGACGGTCTTCGCCCGCCTCCTGCGGCGGGAGGACGAGGTCGACCTGTCGGGGAGCGCCTCGAGCTATCTCCATCGCGCCGCCGTCAACGCCGCCCTCGATCTCCTGCGCCGCCGGCAGCGCGCCCGCGCCGTCGCCCTGGCCGAGGTCGAGGACGAGCTGATCGACGAGACCGGCGCCCAGCCCGAGCGGGCGAGCGGGAGCCGCGAGCTCGCGGCGCGCCTCCGCCAGGCGCTCGCCCGCCTCTCTCCCAAGACTGCCGAGATCTTCGCCCTGCGCTATTTCGAGGGCGTCGGCAACCTCGAGATCTCCCGCCTGATGGGGACCTCGCAGACCGCCGTCGCCGTGATCCTGCACCGTGCCCGGCGCCGCCTCCAGAAGGAGCTGGCGCCGTTCGAAGGAGGACTGTCATGAGCCCCGACCAGAGCCCCAACCGTCCGACGCCTCTCTCCCTGGTAGACCGCGCGGTCGACGAGGTCGTCACCGAGCCCCTCGCCCCCGAGGCTGTCGAGGCGGCCGCCGCCCGCGTCTGGGAGCGGTTGACGTCGGGCGCCCGGATGGCTGCCGAGGCGAGCTCCGCGGCGATCCCGTCGCAGGCCGCAGAAATCTCCGCCCCGCCCGCGCCCGCCGGGCATCCGAGCCTTCGCGGCTGCGACGACTTCCAGCGCCTGATTCCGGCCTATCTCCTGGGCGAGCTGTCGCCGGCCCGCGCGCTCCTCGTCGAGGACCACACCCGGAGCTGCATCGCCTGCCGCCGCGCCCTCCGGGCGGCGGAGGCCGCGGAGGAGGCGCGCCGGACCAGGACCGCCGCCACAGCCGCGGCCGCATCGCCGTCGTCCGCCGAGCCCGGCCGGCGCATGCCCCGCGCCGCCCTCATCGCTCTCGCGGCCGTGCTCGTCGCGGCCCTCGGGCTGGGCCTCTTCGCCCTCTACCAGCAGCTCCCCGGCGCCGGCGAGGCGCGGGTCGAGGCGGCGCAGGGCGGCCTCTATCGCGTCGCCAGCCAGACCGTCTCGCCCCTGCCGGCCGGCGCCCGCGTCCCTCCCGGCGTGGAGGTGCGCACGGGCCGCGGCGCTCACGCCGTGCTCCGCCTGGCCGACGGCTCGGCGGTCGAGGTGAGCGAGCGGGCGGACCTCTCCTACGACGCCCGCAAGAGCGGCATCACGGTCAACCTCGCCCAGGGGCGGATCATCGTCCAGGCCGCCAAGCAGACGGCCGGCCACCACCTCTACGTCGAGACGCCGGACTGCCGGGTGTCGGTCGTCGGCACCATCTTCGCCGTCAACGCCGGCATCAAGGGCTCGCGCGTCTCGGTCGTCCAGGGCACGGTGCGCGTCGCCCAGGCGCGCCGCGAGAACGTCCTCTACCCCGGCGGCCAGGTGACGACGCGCGCCAGCGTCGCCGCCGTGCCGGTCGCCGACGAGATCGCCTGGAGCGCCGACGCCGGCCGCTATCGCGAGCTCCTGGGCCAGCTCGCCGGCCTCTCCGCCGAGGCGGACAGCCAGACTCCGCCGGCGGGCCTGCGCACCTCGACGCGCCTGCTCGACCTCGCCCCCGCCGGAACCCTGGTGTGGGTCGGTCTCCCCAACGTCGCGGCCAACCTCGCCTCCACCCAGAGCCTGCTCGACCAGCGCCTGGCCGAGAACCCGCTCCTCAAGCAGTGGTGGGACGAGACCATGGGCTCGGCCGAGAAGAACGAGCGCTTCCACGAGACGATCCGCACCTTGGCGGACCTCGGCCGCTACCTCGGCGAGGAGGTGGGGATCGCGGTGACGCCGGACGGCCCCGTGGTGCTCGCGGAAGTCTCCGCTCCCGCGGCCTTCCGCTCCGTGCTCGACCAGGAGGTGGCGGCGATCAACGGCAGGAGCTCGGATGGACCGCGGCTCACCCTCGTCGACGGTCCGCCCGCCGCAACGACTGTGCCCGCAGCGACCGCCGCCGGACACGCGCTCTTCCTCTGGCCGCAGGGGCAGTTCCTCGTCGCCGCGCCGAGCGCCGCGCTCCTCTCCCGGATGGCCGGCGTCCTCGCGCAGCCGGGCGCCAACCCGTTCGTCCAGAGCGCCTTCCACGCACGCGTCGCCGAGGCCTACCGCGACGGCGCCGGCTGGCTCTTCGCCGGCGACTTGAAGGCGATCCTGGCGCGCCGGCATGGCGGCGGCTCGGCCCCCGCCGCTTCGGCGACCGCCGAGGCGCTCGGCCTCCTCGACCTCGACGGCTTCGTCGTCGACCGCCGCGAGGCGCCGGGGAAGACCGAGACGCGGGCCGCCGTCACCTTCGATCGCCCGCGTCGCGGCATCGCCTCCTGGCTCGCCGCTCCGGCGCCCATCGGGGCGCTCGGCTTCATCTCGCCGGACGCCACCCTCGCCGCCGCCTTCGTGGTCAAGAACCCGGCCACGCTGCTCGACGACCTGCTCGCCGCGGTCCCCAGCTTCGGCGCCGATCTCGAGCGCCTGGAGACCGAGGAGGGCGTCAACCTCCGCGACCTCGCGGCGCCGCTGGGCGGCGAGATCGCCTTCGCCATCGACGGGCCGCTCCTCCCCCAGCCGTCGTGGAAGCTGATCGCCGAGGTCTACGACCCCGCGGGCTTCCAGAGGGCCATGGTCGCGCTCGCGGCGCGGCTCGACCAGTCGCTGCGCTCTCACGGCAAACCCGGCCTCGCCCTCACCCAGGAGACCGCCGGCGGCCGCATCGACTACACTCTCCGCGTGCCGGGGACCGAGGCCGCCCGCGAGGTCGACTACACCTTCGCCGACGGCTACCTGATCGCGGCGCCCTCCCGCGCGCTCCTCGAGCAGGCGATCGCCACCCGCGCCTCGGGCTCGACCCTCGCCACCTCGTCGAAGCTCCAGGCGCTCCTGCCGCACGACGATCAGATCAACGTCTCGGCCTTCCTCTATCAGAACCTGGGGCCGGCCCTCGATCCGTTCGCCGGTGCGATCCATGCCGCCACCAACGCCGCCGGCGGAGCGGGCCGGGCGCCGGGCTTCGCTCGCCTCCTCGCCGTCTCCGGCCCCTCGCTCACCTACGCCTACGGCGAGGACGACCGCATCCTCTTCGCCGCGGCGAGCGACGCCGGGCCGCTCGGTCAGAACCTCGGGCTCCTGGCGCGCTTCGGGAGCCTGATCAGCGCCATGGACCACCCGGGCAGCTCGAAATGAAGGAACCTCGTGCGGAGCGGCCCGTCGCGGCCGCTCCGCCGGCGTCGTCGAGCTCTCCGGCGCCTGCCGCCTCCGGGCCGCCCGTCCTCGAGCTCGAAGGCCTCAGCGTGACGCTCGGCGGGCGGACCGTCCTCGACGGGCTCACCGCCGCGCTCCGCGGCCGGGCGATCGGCCTCCTGGGGCCGAACGGCGCCGGCAAGACGACGCTCATCCACACTCTCCTCGGCTTCTTCCGGCCCGCCGCCGGCACCGCCCGCGTCTTCGGCCGCGACGTGCGAACGGAGACGCGTGAGATCCGCCAGCTCCTCGGTTACATGCCGGAGAACGACGCCTTCGTGGCCGGCATGAGCGGGGTCCGCTTCGTGCGGCTGATGGCCGAGCTCTCGGGCCTGCCGCCGGAGGCGGCGCTCGAGCGCGCCCACGAGGCGCTCTTCTACGTCGGCCTCGGAGAGGCGCGCTACCGGCCGCTCGGCACCTACTCGCTCGGCATGCGCCAGCTCGCCAAGCTCGCCCAGGCCCTCGTCCACGGCCCGCGCCTGCTGCTCCTCGACGAGCCGACCAACGGGCTCGATCCGCCGGCTCGCGCCCGCATGCTCGAGCTGGTGCGCGACATCCGCGACGGCGGCGAGGTCGCGGTGCTCCTCTCCTCGCACCTCCTACGCGACGTCGAGCAGTGCTGCGACGAGGTGGTGGTCGTCAAGGCCGGCCGCATCGCCGTCGCCGCCGACCTCGCGGCCGAGCGGGCGTCGAACCGCCGCCTGTTGGAGCTCGAGATCCGCGGCGCCGACGGACCGCCTCAAGAGGGAACCGCGGGCGAGACTCCGCCGGAGACCCCGGAGGCCGGCTTCGCCGCGGCGGCGGGGCGGCTGGGGTGCGAGGTGGCGTGGAGCGGCCGGCAGCGCTTGAAGATGGTGCTCCCCGAGGGCGTCGCCGTCGCCGACCTCTACCGGCTGGCGGCGGAAGGCAGCGTGCAGATCCGCCGCCTCGCCTTCGAGCGCACCTCGCTCGAGGACATCTTCCTGCAGGCGATGGAGGAGAGGAAGCGGGAGGTGCCCGTTGGCGGTCTATGACCACGCCTACCGGCGTTACACCGGCGCGCTGACGCCGCTCGGCCGGCGCCCCTGGGTGCTGGTGCACTTCGGCCTGCGCGACGTCTTCGCCAGCCGGCTGGCCCTCGCCTATCTCGTGCTCTGCGCCCTCTTCCCGCTCGCCTCGGCGATCGTCGTCTACCTGCATCACAACCTGTCGGCTCTCGCCGCCATCAATCTGCCGCTCGACCGCCTGATCCCGATCGACGCGGGCTTCTTCCGCCAGATCGTGCGCACCCAGAGCTGGCTCGGCTTCTTCTTCGCCCTCGGGCTGGGACCGGGCCTCCTGTCGGCGGACCTGCGCAACAACGCGCTGCCGCTCTATCTCGGCCGCCCGCTCTCCAAGCCGGGCTATCTGTGGGGAAAGTCGGGGGCGCTCGTGCTCCTGCTCTCGGCCATCACCTGGGTGCCGGGACTCCTCGTCTTCCTCCTCCAGGCAGCGCTCGAGGGGAGCGCCTGGAGCGTCTCCAACGCCTACATCGCCGGGGCGATCTTCGCTTCCTCCTGGGTGTGGATCGCCGTGCTGACGCTCGCCACCCTCGCGGTCTCGGCATGGGTCAAATGGAAGGCGGTGGCGCGCATCGTCCTCCTCGCGCTCTTCTTCGTCCTCCACGGCTTCGGCAGCGCCCTGAACCGTGGCCTCGATACCCACCTCGGCGACCTGGCGAGCCTCGGGCAGATGAACGCGGTCGTGCGCGCCGCCCTCTTCCGCCAGGCGCCCGACACCGCGGTATCGCCCGCCGCCGCGGCGCTCGGTCTCGCCGTCTTCGCCCTCCTCGGTCTCCTCGCCCTGCGGCGCCTGCGCGCCTACGAGGTGGTGCGGTGAGCGCCGCGCCGCCGCACGCTGGGCTCCAAGCAGGGCAGAGCGCCGCGCGGCCCGCGGCTCGCGAGGCCGGCAGCTCGGTGCCGCCCGAGCGGCGGATCGTCTTCGACGAGGTCTCGAAGTTCTACGGCGAGGTGTTGGGAGTCAACCGCGTCAGCCTCTCGATCCCGCCGGGGATCACCAGCCTGGTGGGTCCCAACGGGGCGGGCAAGTCGACGCTGATGAACCTGATGACCGGGCTCCTGCGGCCGACGCGCGGCTCCATCCGCGTCCTCGGCATCCCGCCCGACCGCCCGGAGGACCTCTTCCGCCGCGTCGGCTACGCGACCCAGTTCGACTCCTTTCCGCGCGGCATGACCGGCTTCGAGTTCGTCCGCGAGTCGCTCCGCGCCGGCGGCTGGCTGAAGCCCGAGGCCGAGGCGCTCGCCTGGAAGGCGATCGAGCGGGTGGGTCTCGTCGAGGCGGCGGGGCGCAAGGTGGGCGGCTACAGCAAGGGCATGCGCCAGCGCATCAAGCTGGCGCAGGCGATGGCGCACGAGCCGTCGGTGCTCATCCTCGACGAGCCGCTGAACGGCCTGGACCCGATGGCGCGGGCCGAGGTCATCGCCCTCTTCCGCGAGCTCGCGGCCGGCGGCCTCCACGTCCTCGTCTCGAGCCACATCCTGCACGAGGTGGACGTGCTCTCCGACCAGGTGATCCTCGTCAACGCCGGCTACGTGGTGGCCGAGGGGGCGATCGAGGGGGTGCGCGAGGAGATGGACGCCCACCCGATGCAGATCGCCATCCGCTGTCCCGAGCCGGCGCGCTTGGCGGCGCGGCTCTTCGAGCAGGACCATGTGGTCGAGGTGAAGCTCGATCCCGACCGGGAGGGCCTCCTGGTGAGCACGACGGACGCCGACCGCTTCTACCTGCTGCTGAACCGCGCCGTCGTCGAGAACGGCTTCGGCATCGAGTTCGTGGCGCCCGCGGACGCCGACGTCGAGGCCGTCTACCAGTACCTGATCGGCGGCGGAAACGGTGGGAATGGCGGCAGCGCTGGCAGCGGTGGCGCGGGAGGCCCGCGATGAGCGCGGCGCCACCGACTGGGGCGGCCGCCGCCGGGCTCCTGACGACCGTCCCGGCCGGCCGGCCCGAGCCGGGCCGGCGCCGCCGGCAGGCGGCGGCGATCTTCCGCCTCGAGGTGCGCCGGAGCCTGATCGGCGGGCGCGCCGTCGGCCTCTATCTCCTGGCGCTCCTCCCGGTCCTCTTCTACACCCTGCGGATGATCTTCGCCTCGCACCTGACCGACACCGCGGACGTCGGACAGGCGACCCAGGTGTTCGCCGGCACCTACCAGGCGTTCATCCTGCGGCTGGTCGTCTATCTCGGCTGCGTCGAGATCTTCGGCAACCTCATCCGCCGCGAGATCCTCGACCGCAGCCTCCACTACTACTTCCTGGCGCCTCTCAAGCGCGAGATCCTGGCGACCACCAAGTACCTGGCGGGCCTCACCGTCGCGACCGTCCTCTTCGGCCTCTCGACGGCGGTCTCCTTCGCGCTCTGCTACACGCCCTACGCCGGCGTCGAGCGCTTCCTCCTCCATGGGCCGGGCTTCGAGCACCTGGCGATCTACCTCGGCGTCACCTTCCTCGGTTGTCTGGGCTACGGCGCGGTCTTCTTCGCCCTCGGCCTCTTCGGCCGCAGCCCCCTCGTCCCGGCGGTCGCCATCTTCGGCTGGGAGTGGCTCAACTTCCTCCTGCCGCCGGTCCTCAAGCGGATCTCGATCGTCCATTACCTCGAGTCGCTCTGCCCGGTGCCGCTCTCGAAGGGGCCGCTGGCCCTCCTCTCCGACGCTCCCAGCCCGTGGCTCGCCATCCCCGGCCTCCTCCTCGTCACCGCGGCCCTCCTCGGCTTCGCGGCGTGGAAGGTGCGGCGGATGGAGGTGAGGTACGAGGAGGAGTAGGCAGGCGCGGAAATAGACACGGGCGGAACCGATGTTTCGCTCGACATGTCCATCCGCGCCGTCAAACACACATCGCGCTCCACGCCGACCATGGAGGGCGCCGGCGTCCGCCTGCGCCGTGCCTTCGGCTTCGGCGATACCGAGGAATTCGACCCCTTCCTCCTCCTCGACGACTTCCGCAACGATCGGCCCGAGGATTACCTGAAGGGTTTCCCCTGGCATCCGCACCGCGGCATCGAGACGATCACCTACGTGCTCTCGGGCACCGTCGAGCACGGCGACAGCCTGGGCAACCAGGGCGCGCTCGGCGCCGGCGACGTGCAGTGGATGACCGCCGGCCGCGGCATCATCCATCAGGAGATGCCGAAGGGAGACCGCGACGGCCGCATGCACGGCTTCCAGCTCTGGGCGAACCTCCCCGCGTCGCTCAAGATGACCGCGCCGCGCTATCAGGACGTGACCTCCGCCGACATCCCCGAGGTCACCGACGACGACGGCACCCGCGCGCGCGTCATCTGCGGCAGCTTCTGGGGCGTGACCGGACCGGTCGACGGCATCGCCGCGGAGCCGAGCTACCTCGACGTCTGGGTGCCGCCGGGCACCCGCAAGAGCCTCCCGGCGGAGACCTCGCGCCACGCCTTCGCCTACGTGTTCGCAGGCTCGGGGACCTTCTCGAACGCCTCCGAGCCGCGCCAGGCGCGGACGGACCGGGTCGCCGGCGCCGCCGGCGGGGTGCCGGAGAGCGCCGAGGAAGCGGAGAACCGCACGCTCGTGGTGTTCGACCGCGGCGACGAGGTCACCGTGCAGGCGGGCGAGAACGGCATCCGCTTCCTGCTCGTCTCCGGCAAGCCGCTGCAGGAGCCGGTCGCCTGGTACGGGCCGATCGTCATGAACACCGAAGAGCAGCTCCGGGAAGCCGTAGCGGAGCTCAACGCGGGCACCTTCCTGAAGTAAGCCGGACGGACGCCGCGCCGCGGGCGGTGGTTTTCATCTACACTTGATGGATCGATCCAGAAAAGGAGAGATCCATGAAACGATCCGCCCTGGTTCTGATCTGTCTCGCCGGCCTCCTGGCCGCCCTGCCCTGCCTGGCTGCGACAGCAGCGCCGCCGCCGGCCCCCGCCAACGCCGTGTCGCCGGCGCTCCAGCTCGACGCGCCGGCAGCGGCCCCCCTGCCGAGCTGGCTCGCTCCGCCGAGCGCTCCGGAGGTCGTGGCGCCCGCCCTGTCAGCCGACGGCGTGACGCGTCCACTCTTCGTCTCCGCCTGCACCTTCCAGTTCTGCAAGATCTGCGAAGGCTGCTGCCGGGTGAGCGGCGGCTGCGTCTGCTGCTGAGCTGACTCTGCTGCTGAGCGCTCTCTGACGCTCGGCGACCCTCAAGTAGCCGGTGGTGCCCCGGCGGCCGCGATCGCCGTGGGCACCTCTGTGCTCGCTCGTTCTCGCGCCAGCACGCTGTGCCGCCTCCCGTAGAACAGGTAGATCGCTAACCCGATCGCGAGCCAGATCAACAGGCGGAGCCAGTTCTCGGGCGGCAGGCTGAGCATGAGGAGGAGGCAGCTCAGGACTCCGAGGATGGGGATGAGGGGGACCAGGGGGACGCGGAAGTGGCGCTCGGCGTCCGGATGGGTGAGGCGGAGGACCGGGATCGCGGCGCAGACGATGACGAAGATCAAGAGGGTGCCGAGGTTGACCAGGTTGACGAGGACGTCGATGGGCAGGAAGGCGGTGATCGCGCCGACGAAGAGGCCGGTTGCGAGGGTTGCCTTGTACGGCGTGCGGAAACGGGGATGGACGGCGGCGAAGAAACGCTTCGGCAGGAGGCCGTCGCGGGCCATGGCGAGGAGGATGCGCGGCAGGGCGAGCAGGAGGACGAGGAGCACCGTGGTGATGCCGGCCACGCCGGCGAGCGCGATGAGGAGCTTCGCCCAGCCCAGACCCACCTGGGCGAAGGCGTTGGCCAGGGGCGCGTTGAGGTCCAGCCGGTCGTAGCGGACCATGCCGGTCAGCACCGCGATGACCGCCATGTAGAGGGCGGTGCAGATGGCGAGCGACGCGAGGATGCCGATCGGCACGTCGCGCTGCGGGCGCAGGGCCTCCTCGGATTGGGTGGAGACGGCGTCGAAGCCCAGATAGGCAAGGAAGGCGAGGGCGGCGCCCGCCAGCATGCCGACCGGCCGGCCGCCGGGGTCGGTGTGGCCGAGGAGCGTCTTGCCGAAGAGGATGACTCCCGTCATGCCGTAGGGCGCGAAGGGGTGCCAGTTGCGGGGGTCGACGTGGAAGGCGCCGACGGCGACGACGAAGAGCACGGTGGCGAGCTTGACCGCCACCATGGCGTTGTTGAAGCGGGCGCTGGCGCGGATGCCGACGATGAGGACGACCAGGAGCGCGCCGACGATGAAGACCGCCGGCAGGTTGAGGAGCGCGCCGGTGGCGACGAGGCGCCCGATCTCGGGGTCATATCGCACGACCGGACCGGCGATCGCCTGCGGCAGCGTGACGCCGAACGATCCCAGGACGCTCTGCAGGTAGCCGGACCAGCCGTTGGCCACGAGAGCGGCCCCCACCGCGTACTCGAGCACCAGGGCCCAGCCGATGATCCAGGCGAAGAGCTCGCCGAGGCTCGCGTAGGCATACGTGTACGCGGAGCCGGAGACCGGCACGGCGGAGGCGAACTCGGCGTAGCAGAGGGCGGCGAAGATGCAGGCGACGCCGGCGACGGCGTAGGAGAGGAGGAGGGCCGGGCCGGCGGTCTGGCGGGCGATGGCGCCGGTGGTGACGAAGATACCGGCGCCGATGATGGCGCCCATGCCGAGGGCCGTGAGCTGCACCGGCCCGAGCACCCGCCGCAGGCGGTCCTCGCCCTCCTCCTTCGCCTCGTCGAGGATGCGGCCGAGCGGCTTGCGGACGAAGAGAGAGCGCGCCATGTCGGACCTCCGTGAGACTCGATCCTACGGCGTCCGGAAGACCGCGCCGCCCTTCATCACGAAATCTACCCGCTCGAGCACCCGGACGTCCTCCAGGGGATTGCCGGGGACGGCGATGACGTCGGCGAGGCGGCCGGGCTCGAGGACGGCGCGGTCGTCGACGCCCAGCAGATCGGCGGCCCCGATCGTCGCCGCCTGGATGGCGGCGAGCGGGGTCATGCCGTGGGCCACGAGGACGGCGAACTCGCGGGCGTTCCGGCCCTGGGGCATGGCGCCGGAGTCGGTGCCGAAGGCGATCTTGACCCCGGCGCGGATGGCGCGGTCGAGGCTCGCCCCGGCGGCCCGCGTCGCCGCCTCGCTCTTCGCCCGGATCTCCGGCGGGAAGCGGGCCAGGTCCTGGCCGCCGCCGGAGTTGATGTAGGCGGTCGGCACGAGATAGACGCCGCCCGCCTTCATCAGGCGGATCGCCTCGTCGTCGAGCTGCGAGCCGTGCTCGATCGAGGCGACGCCGGCGTGGAGCGCCGCGAGCGTGCCGGCGAGGCCGTGGGCGTGCGCCATCACCTTGAGCCGGTTGCGCCGCGCCTCGTCGACCACCGCCCGCATCTCCTCCTCGGAGAACTGCTGCGCGTCGTAGGTCGCCTCGAAGCCGAGGACGCCGGCCGTCGCCGTGAGCTTGATCACCCGCGCGCCGTGCTTGATCTGGTAGCGCACCGCGCGCAGGAGCTTCTCCGGTCCGTCGGCCACCCCCTGCTCGGGCCCCATCTCGAAGACCCCCGGCGGCCAGCCGTCCTCGTCGCCGTGGCCGCCCGTCATGCTGATCTGGTAGCCGGCCGGGACGATCCTCGGACCCACGGCGATGCCGCGCTCGATCGCCTTGTCGAGCGCCACGTCGATGAAGTCGTTGTCGCCCGCCGAGCGGACGGTGGTGAAGCCGCCGGCGAGCGTCGTCCGCGCGTTGTCGGCGGCCTGGAAGGCGTTGTCGATCGGGCCGTTGAACAGGCCGGCCGCGAAGCCCTGGGGCTTCGAGCTGCCGTGCGAGAGGTGGACGTGCATGTCGAAGAGGCCGGGCAGCAGCGTGCGGTCGCCGAGCTCGACGACCCGCGCGCCCGGCGGCACGGCGACGTCCGCCGCGGCGCCCGCCGCGCGGATGCGGTCGCCCTCGACGACGACGACCGCGCCGCGCCCGCCGCCGATGACGCGTCCGGTCCGCACGTCGAGGAGGCGGGCGGCGCGGAGCGCGATCACCTCGGGCGGCGCGGCGAGCGCCGCGGCCGCCGAGACCAGCGACAGGACGAGAGCGACGAGCACGGCGCCACGGCGGGCGAGCATTTTCATTTACATCCTCTCGGGAATGGGGATCCCCAGGATCTCGCCCAGCGCTTCCAGCCCGCGGGCGAAGGCCTGGACCGCCGCCAGGCGCGCGGCGCGGGTCGGCTCGTCGCTCTCCTGGAGGATGGGGTGCCGGTGGTAGACCGCGTTGAAGCGCTGCGCGAGCTCGAGCGCGTGACGGGCGATCAGCGACAGCTCGAGCCCGGCGGCGCCGCGCTCCACTGCCTCGCCGCTCTGCGCCGCGGCGAGGACGAGGTCCCACAGGTCCTCCTCGAAGAGGGCAGGATCCAGCCGCGCCGCCTCGGCGGGCGCGACTTCGTCCGCCATGCCCGCGGCGCGGAGCTTGCGGCGGATGTTCTTCGCCCGCACCAGCGAGTACTGGAGGTAGGGGCCGGACTCGCCCTCGAAGGAGAGCGCCTCGTCGAAGTCGAAGGCGATGACGCGGTTGGTCGTCGCCTTGACCATGAAGAAGCGGA
>DATBQN010000370.1:0-1804 GCA_036560825.1 Thermoanaerobaculia bacterium | reverse complement strand
GGAGCGCGAGCCGAAGCTCGTCGCCATCACCTACCACAACCTCGCCTACGTGCTGAACGAGATGGGCCAGCCGCGCGAGGCGCTCGCCCTGGTCACCCGCGCCCGCCTGCTCTACTTCGAGCTGGGCGAGGCCCTCGGCCTCATCCGGCTGCAATACACGGAAGGCAAGATCGCCTTGAACCTGGGCCGCCTGGACCAGGCGGAGGGGATACTCCGCGAGGTGCGCAAGAGCTTCGTCGAGAAGGGGATGGCCCACGACGCGGCGCTGGCCTCGATGGACCTCGCGCAGGTCTACACCCGCCAGGGACGCCACGCCGAGATCCGCGTCCTCTCGGACGAGCTCCTGCCGATCTTCCAGGCGCGCGATCTGCAGCGGGAGGTGATCGCCGCCCTCATCCTCTTCCAGCGCGCCGCCGAGGCCGACGCCGTCACGCTGGCGCTGGCGCGGGAGGTGGCGGCCAAGCTCCACAAGCTCCGCCAGGACACCGCTGACGGCGCGGCGTTCTAGCAGATCGCGGAACAGATCCCAGGACGGGTCGATGAGGCGGCGCTCTCGCGGGCGCCGCTTTCCTTATGCCTCCGGCCCTCGGATCGGCGGCAGCGACGCTCGGCGGCGCGCCGTCAAGGCGCGGCGCGCACGCTCACCCGCCACAGCCCGGCGACGATGAGGGCGAAGCCGATGCCCTGAGGCCAGCCGAAGCGCTCGCCGAGGAAGATCGCGGCGAGCGAGGCGGTGACCAGGGGCTGGAGGGTGCCGTAGGCGGCGACGAGGGAGGGCGAGGAGCGGCGGACCGCCCAGGTGCTGGCGGCATAGGCGAAGGCGGTGGGGAAGAGGACGATGTAGGCGACGCCCCACCAGGTGGCGCGGGAGAGGTGGGCGCCGGGGAGCGCCGCGAGGTCGGGCCAGGCGAAGAGGAGGACCCCGCCGCCGCCGAAGAGGAAGGCCCAGGCGATCACCGTCCGCCAGGGGAGCCGCCGGAGGATCGGCCGCTGGAGGACCAGGAAGGCGGCGTAACAGAAGGCGTTGGTCAGGATGAGCGCGTTGCCCAGGGTGGCGTCCGAGCCCAGGGTGAGGCGGGTGGGGTCGAGGAGGATGAGGGCGCCGGCGATCGACAGGGCCACCCCCGCGAGCCGTCCCATCCCCAGCCGCTCGATCCCCAGGAGCGCCCCCACGGCGACCGCGAAGACGGGGATCGCCACCATGATGATCGCGGCGTTGGTGGCGGTCGTCCGCTTGAGGCCCTCGATGAAGAGCACCTGGTTGGCGAGGACGCCCAGGGCGCCCAGGAGGGCGAGCATCGGCAGGTCGCGCCGCCGCGGCAGCACGCGGTCGATGCGCCAGGCGAGCGCCATGAGGAGCGGGGCGGCGACGAGGGCGCGGATCCCGGCGAGGGCCAAGGGCGCCATCTCGGCGAGCACGGCCTTGCCCACCACGTGGAAGATGCCGAAGCAGACCTGCACCGCGACGAGCACCGCCTGGACCCGGAGGTCGGGCCCGGCGGCGGCGGGCGGGCCCGCCGACGAAGCGGCCGGGAGGTCGGCCGGGTCCATCGGCTCGGCGAGCTCGGTCTCGGTGGCCATGAGGACGGCAAGGATACCGCGGGCGGGAGACCGCTCCGCGGCGGCGGGAGCACTGCAGCTATAGGAGAGGGAAGGCAACCGGGGGCCGGCCTTTGCGCATCGCGGCGTGGTACCGCTACAATCTCGCTGTCCGCGATCCGCGGGCGCCGCCTCCCGATGCCCGAGAGCCCCGACACCTTCCGCGTCCGCCCGGTCGACGAGCTGGACATCGACGCCATCACCG
>DATBQN010000369.1:0-4542 GCA_036560825.1 Thermoanaerobaculia bacterium | reverse complement strand
CGGCTCGACGAGCGGCAGCGCGATCTCGCGGAGGGTGATGCGCTCGATCTGCAGCATGGGCGGCGCTCAGGGATGGATGGTCTCGTGCCGGGCGAGCATGGCGATGAACTTCTCGATGCGGCGCGCCCGCGTCTCGGGCCGCTTGGCGTCGTGGACGCGGTACAGGATGGCGTAGCGGTTCACGCTGCTGAGCGTGGCGAAGAAGGCGCCGGCCCGCGCGTTCCCGTCGAGCGCCCGCCGCAGGTCCTCGGGGACCGTCGCGGCGCGCTGCCCGGCGTACGCCGCGTCCCACCGGCCGTCGGCCTTGGCGCGCTCGACCTCGCGCAGCCCGGCCGGCTGCATCTCGCCCGCCTCGATGAGCGAGGCGGCCTTGGCGCGGTTGATCTGCGACCACTTGCTGCCCGGCTTGCGCGGCGTGAAGCGCTGCAGCCAGAAGTCGTCGTCGAGCCTGCCCTTCCGGCCGTCGATCCAGCCGTAGCAGAGCGCTGCCTCGAGGGCCTCCGCGTAGGAGACGGTGGCGGTGGCGGCGCCCTTCTTCGCGATCCGCAGCCGGACGCCCTTGGAGCTCGCGTGGTGCGCGGCGAGCCAGGCCGCCCACTCTTCTCGCGAGGCGAAGGAGACGATCGGGTCGTCGCTCGCGGTCAATGCGGACGCTCCAGACCGTAGTAGGCGAGCCTTTCCGCGGGGCCGCCCGCGAAGGCGGCGATGCGGTAGCCGCGGGCGAGACAGCTCTCGAAGGCGCGCCGGGTGCCGGCCCGCCAGGCGGCGGCCTCCGCCGGATGCTCGCGCTTCAGCTCCTGGATGCGCGAGGGTATGGCGATGCGCACGCGCGGGGCGTCCGGCGGCGAGCCGGATGGCATCGACGGCTCCGGCAGCTCCGGCCCGGTCGAGGGATTGCAGACCGGCGCGGCGCGAAAGGGGGCGAAGTCGGGCGGCTCGCCGGCGAGGGTGCGGGCGGCGCGCGCGCCCGCGAGCTCCCAGCGCACGATGAAACGATCGGTGCCGATGCCGCGCGCGAGGTCGCTCTCGCTCTCGTCGGCGTACATGTCCTCGACGTACTCCTCGAACTCCACCCCCAGGCGGTTGACGTTGAGATGGGCGTTGCGCGCCTCGAGCGGATCGTAGGTCCACAGCATCTCGCCCACGCCCAGGGCGGCGAGCAGGTCGCGCTGGTAGAGCTTGAGCCGCCGGCCGAGGCCGAGATCGCGCGCCTCGGGGCGGACGGCCAGCATGTGCGACCAGTGGGTGAGGTGGCCGTGGCGCACGCCGGTGAGACCGAAGACGAAGCCGAGGAGGCGTCCGGCGTCGCCGGCGTGGCCCGCATCGCGGTCCTCGGCGGCGAACGCCCCCGCCGCCACCCCTCCCACCTTCTGGGAGATCTTGAGGAGCACGCCGGGCACCACCTCGGCGAAGCCCTGGCCCCAGGTCTCCTTCTGCAACTCGATACAGGCGGCATAGTCCGCCGCCGAGGCGAGCGGGCGGAGGGTGACGCCCGGGGCCGCGTTCGGCACGGTCTTAGTGCTTATGCTCCGCCGCCTGCTCCGCCGCCGTCCAGGGCGGCACCACGCCGTTCATGCGCGCGTAGGCGATCGACTGCCCGAGGTGCTCGTGCATGTGGTTGCCGAGGATCGTCATCGCCTCGCGCACCGTGCCGTCGTGGTCGAAGATGTGGATCTTCTTGTCGAGGTCGGCGTCGGAGGTCGCCTCCACGGCATGCCGCGCGCTGGCCAGCGACTTCTTGAGCGCGTCGATCGTCTTCGCCTTGTCGCCGCCCTGGGCCTCCAGGCCCTTGACGTCGACGCCCTCGGCCATCGGGGCCATCCCCCAGATGCGCGGCAGGCCGAAGTTCGCCTGGGCGATGTGGGCGTAGACCTCGCCCACCGAGCGCACCCCCGGCGCCGGGCGCCAGGCGAACTTGGCGGCCGGCATCGCCTCGGCGAGGTCGACGATCTTCTTGCCGACGTCGTCGATCCCGCGCAGGGCCTCGGCGCGGTAGCCGGAGGCAGGGGGCGCGGCGGCCAGGGACGCGGCCGCGGAGAGGAGCAGCAGGGCGAGCGGTGCGGCGATCTTCCAGCGGGTCATCGATACCTCCTTGCGAGGGGAATGTGCCGAGGTGAGAAACCGGCGGCGATTCTAGCCCACCCGGCGGCGGCCTGCAGCGGACGGCGCCCCTCCGGCGGCGGGGCGGGCGCCGATTCGGGCTAGAATCCGTCCCATCGTCGTCATGCCCGATCCCCAGCTCATCGTGGTCACGCTGCCGGCGGTCCCGCGGCCGCGCGCGCCTCGCCGGAGGCGCTCTTGAGCTTCGCCCTCGCCCTCGCCGCGAGCCTCGGCCTGGGCGCCGTCCTGGCCGCCGCGATCACCCTCCTCCAGCGCCGGCTGTTCCTCGTCCGCCGGCTCGCCTTCCCGCTCTACGTCGCGGCGCTCGCCGCGGTGCTCTGGGTCTTCTCGCTCTTCGGGGTAGGCGATCTCGCGGCGGTGCGCTCGGCGCTCTCCTGGTCGCTCCTCTTCCTCGGCATCGCGACGCTCCTGCGCCTCCTCGCCATCCTCCTCTTCGACGTCCACCTCTCCGGCACCAAGGGGCTCAAGCTGCCGCCGCTCCTGCCGGCGGTCTCCATGTTCCTCGTCTACACGATGGCGGCCCTGGTGACGCTCAAGGTCGCCTACCCGAAGTTCGACATCGGGCCGCTCCTCGCCACCTCCGCCATCACCTCTCTCGTGGTCGGATTGGCGCTCCAGCCCATCCTCGGCAACTTCTTCGCCGGCCTGGTGATCAGCCTCGAGCGGCCGTTCCGTCTCAACGACTGGATCCGCGTCGGCGAGCACGAGGGGCGGGTGGTGGCGATCACCTGGCGGACGACCCACCTGCGGACGCGCGACAACGACAACATCGTGGTGCCCAACGGCAAGATCGCCGACGACCGGGTGCTCAACTACTACTATCCGCACCCCATGCACATGGAGCGGGTGCGCGTGGGGGCCGACTACCGGGTGCCCCCGCATCGCGTGCGCCGCGCCCTCCTCGACTGCGTCGCCGGCGTGCCCGGCACCCTCGACAAGCCGACCCCGGACGTCTACCTGGTCTCCTTCGACGACAGCGCCATCACCTACGAGCTGCGGGTCTACATCGACGACGTGGCGCAGTCGCCGCGCATCTCGAGCGATCTGCGGACGCGCATCTGGGAGGAGTTCCATCGCGAGGGGATCGCCATCCCCTTCCCCATCCGCACCCTCGAGATCGCGCCGCGCGCGCGGCCTCGCTCCAATACCCTCGAGACCGCGGACGGCGAGCCCGCGCCGGTTCCCGGCCGCCTCTACGTCGCCGAGGGGCCGGAGCGCGGCAGGACCCTCAGGCTCGACGGCGGGCCGGTCACCGTGGGGCGCTCGCGCTCCTGCGCCCTGACGATCTCCGACGGCAACGCGAGCAAGGAGCACCTGCGCGTCGAGTGGACCGGGGCGGGGTATCAGGTGACCGACCTGGGGAGCAGCTTCGGCACCCGCGTCAACGGCCATCCGGCGCAGACGGCGCTGCTGCGCCCGCTCGACCGCATCGGCATCGGCGACACCGTCCTCATCTTCGAAAGCGAGCCCACGCCCCATGGTGCAGCCTCCCGCTGACGACCCGGTGACGCCGGCCACGCCGCCCGGTGCCCCCGCCACCCTCGGACCCTACCGCCTGGGCGAGCGCCTCGGCACGCGCGGCCGTTTCACCGCCTGGCGCGCCGAGGACCCTGCCGGCAGATCCGTCGCCGTCCAGGTGGTGACCGGCCCGCCGGCGGACGCCGCCGCCGCGGAGCTCTTCGCCGACGGCGCCGAGGCGGTCGCCGAGCTCCGCCACCCGAACGTCCTCCAGGTGCTCGGCCACGGCGTCGAGGGCGGCAGGCTCTACCTGGTGACCGAGCCGGCGGCTCTCGGCACCCTGGGCGGCCTGCTCCGCGCGCACCACCCCACCGTCGAGCAGGCGATCCGCGTCTTCCAGGGCATCCTGGCCGGGCTCACCGCCTGCCATCAGAAGGGGATCATCCATGGCGAGATCCACGCCGACACGGTGCTCGTCTCCCCCGACCTCGCGACCGTCAAGCTGACCGGCTTCGGCCTCGGCCGGCCCGCCGGGCTCCCCGGCCAGGGAGCCGCCGGCACGCTCTCGACCGGCGAGGTGAGCCTCGCCTACCTCGCCTACCTCGCCCCCGAGCAGGCGGACGGGAAGCCCCCCTCGGCGCGCTCCGACCTCTACTCGGCGGGCGTCCTCTTCAACCAGATGCTGACCGGCAAGCCCCCCTCCTCGCGCTTCACCCTGCCCACCCAGGCGAACCCGCAGCTCCCGCCCGAGCTCGACGCGCTGGTTCTCATGTGCCTGGCGCGCAACCCCGCCGAGCGCTACCACAACGTCCAGCACCTGCTGGGCGACCTGGCGCACGTCGAGGAGCTTCTCCGCATGCGGCTGATGAGCGAGCTCAAGGGGATCTCGCGCTCGATCCTCGGCCAGGGGAACGCCGCCCCGGAGCCGGGCCGGGGCCGATCGCCGCTCGTCTGGGTGGGGAT
>DATBQN010000368.1:0-2015 GCA_036560825.1 Thermoanaerobaculia bacterium | reverse complement strand
AGGTGATGGTAGGCGGCGGGCATGACGAGGGCGATGGCGGCGAGGAGGAGCATGGTCGCCTGCGAGCGCGCGCCCGAGCGGTTGAAGTGCTGCTCCTGGCGGCGCATCCCGCCGACCAGGATGGCGGCGCCCATGACGAGGAGGACGTTGCCGAGGATCGAGCCGGTGAGCGAGGCCTTGACCACCGCGACGAGGCCGCGGCGGAGCGCCATCCACCCGATGATGAGCTCGGCCGCGTTGCCGAAGGTGGCGTTCAAGATCGCGCCCAGCCCCTCGCCGACGGTCGCCGCGAGATCCTCGGTCGCCCGCCCGATCCAGGCGGCGAGCGGCACGATCGCGCCGCAGGCGACGAAGAAGGTCCAGGTGGGGGACGCGCGGGTGAAGGCGAGGACGGCGGCGATCGGCACCAGGACCAGCAGCCAATCGAGGGAAGGGCGGAGGCGACGGTCCATGCCGCCGCGATCATATCCGGCGGGCGGGGGACTCGACGGAGCGCCGCGCCGCGGTCAGCCGGGCCCTACGGCCGGCAGCGGCAGATCGGACGCCCGTTGACGCAGACGGCGAGGTTGCCGCCGTGGCCGCCGCAGAGGATGCCGCAGCAGCCGCTCGAGCAGGGGATCTCACAGCCGGGCGGGAAGGCGCTCGGGATCGCTCCGGGCGGCAAGGTCGCGGCGAAGGCGGCGCCGGGGGCCGGGGAGACGGCGGCCGGAGCCGAGGCCGGCGTGGCCGGCACGAACGCGGCGGCGACCATCACGACCGTGAGGAGCAGCAGGGCGGCGACGGCGAGCAGCTTGGTTGCCTGGAGCATGGGCACTCCTTCCATCCATAGGGCCGCGCCGGCGGACAGCCACCTGACTCTCAGCCGAACGACCTGCCCGGCAAACGACCTTCCATGGCAAGAGTGCCGCGAGCCCCGGCGGGCGGGACGCCCAGGAGCCGGCCGGCAGACGGCCGGCCGGGCGCCCTTGTGGGCGGCGATGGCCTGCGCTACCCTTCGAGCAGGCCCCCGGGACGCCTCACGACATCCCCGGAAGGACGGCATGCCCCGAGAGACCCGCGAAGCCCCCGAAAACCCCAAGCAGAAGAAGACGTTCGTCCTCGACACCTCGGTCATCCTCTACGACTGGAACGCGCTCCACAACTTCCAGGAGCACGACGTCGCGGTCCCCATCACGGTGCTCGAGGAGCTCGACCAGTTCAAGAAGGGCAATTCGGTCCTCAACCTCCAGGCGCGCGAGTTCATCCGCCAGCTCGACAAGCTGTCGGGCAAGAACATGCTCGACGACTGGATCCCGCTCGACGGCCCGGCGCGCGGGCGCTTCCGCGTCATCACCGAGGAGAACGGCCACGGGCCCAACGCCGGCGAGGTCTTCGGCTCGCGCAAGGCCGACCACCGCATCCTGAACACCGCCCTCGGGCTGGCCGCCGCCGAGCCCCAGCGCCGGGTCATCCTGGTCAGCAAGGACATCAACCTGCGCTTGAAGGCGCGGGCGCTCAATCTTCCCGCCGAAGACTACGAGACGGTCAAGATCAAGGACGTCGACCAGCTCTACAAGGGAAAGCGCGAGATCGAGGTCGCCGATCCCGGCGTCATCGACCGCCTCTATCGCGACGAGCACCTGCCCTACGAGGAAGTGCTCACCGAGCGGCCGCCGGCCAACCAGTACTTCATCCTGCGGAGCAGCGTCAACTCGGCGCTCGCCACCTACAACCCGCGGAGCGGCCGGCTGGAGCGCATCGCCAAGGCGGTCGCCTACGGGGTCACGCCGCGGAACGCCGAGCAGACCTTCGCCCTCCACGCGGTGCTCAACCCGGAGGTGCTCCTGGTGACCATCTCCGGCGCCGCGGGGACGGGGAAAACCCTCCTCGCCCTGGCCGGCGCCCTCGAGCAGCGCCGCCAGTTCCGCCAGATCTACCTGGCGCGGCCGATCGTGCCGCTGTCGAACAAGGACATCGGCTACCTCCCGGGCGACATCCACTCGAAGATCAACCCCTACATGCAGCCGCTGTGGGAC
>DATBQN010000367.1:0-17053 GCA_036560825.1 Thermoanaerobaculia bacterium | reverse complement strand
CGGGCTCGGAGATTTCGGCTGGCTGGGATACGACCTCACCAACCTGGGCTTTCAGCTGCGCGGGCCCGGCGACGTCGCGGTGATCGGCGTCGGCGGCGGCCGCGACCTCCTCTCGGCCCTCGCCTTCGGCAGCCGGCGGGTCACCGGGATCGAGGTGAACGGCCTCTTCCTCCGCCTCCTCACCCGCGACCTCCGCGCCTTCGCCGGGCTCGCCGACCGGCCCGAGGTGCGCCTGGTCCATGCCGAAGGCCGCTCGTATCTCGCCGGCCGGGAGGACCGCTACGACCTCATCCAGATGGCCCTCGTCGACACCTGGGCCTCGACCTCCGCCGGCGCCATGACGCTGACCGAGAACGGCCTCTATACCGTCGAGGCGTGGAAGGTGTTCCTCGGCCGCCTGAAGCCGGGAGGGATCCTCGCGGTCAGCCGCTGGTACTCGCCGCAGGACCCGGGCGAGACGGCGCGCCTCCTCTCGCTCGCCACGGCGACCCTGCTGTCGCAGGGCGCGGCGGCGCCGCGGCAGCACCTGGCGCTCGCCGCCGCCGGACGTCTCTCGACTCTCCTCGTCGGGCGCGATCCGTTGACCGGCGCGGACGTCGCGCGCCTTCGCGCCGTCGGCCGGCGCTCCGGCTTCGACTTCCTGGTGCTGCCCGACGTCGATCCGCCCTATTCGCAGCTCGCGGCGATCGTCGGGGCGCGGAACGCCGGCGAGCTCGCCGCCGCCACCCGGCACCCGTTCCTCACGCTCTCGCCGCCGACCGACGACGAGCCCTTCTTCTTCAACATGCTGCGGCCCACCGCCTGGTGGGGCGGCGGCTTCTCGCCGGCGCGGGCCGGGGGCGTCATCGAGGGGAACCTGCGCGCCACGGAGAGCCTGCTCGCCATCCTCGCCGCGGTGGCGCTGCTGGTCGTCGCGACGCTCGTCGTGCCGCTCGTCGCCCGCGGCCGCGACCACGGCCTCGCGCCGGCCGGCTTCGTCGCGGCGGCGGCCTACTTCTCGCTCATCGGGCTGGGGTTCATGCTGGTCGAGATCGGCCTCATGCAGCGCTTCTCGGTCCTCCTCGGCCATCCGATCTACTCGCTCGCCGTGACGCTCATGCTGCTCATCGTCTCGACCGGCCTGGGGAGCCTGGCGTCGGACGCGCTCGCGGCGCGCTCGCGGGCCCTCCTCGCGGTGCCGCTCGTCCTCGCCCTGGCGCTCGCGGCGCTGCCTTGGGTGCTCGGGGCGACAGTGCCGCTCGCCGCCGCCCGCGGCCTCGCCGCGAAGATCGTCCTCATCGCCCTGCTCACCGTGCCGCTCGGCCTCCTCCTCGGGCTCTGCTTTCCCCTCGGGATGGGCCTGCTGCGCTCGCGCGCCCCGGCGGCGATGTCCTGGATGTGGGGCCTGAACGGCGCCTTCGGCGTGCTCGGCAGCGCCCTCGCCGTCCTCGTCTCGATGAGCCTCGGGATCAGCCGCTGCTTCTGGCTGGCCGCCGCCTGCTATCTCGCGCTCGCCCTCCCCATCCTGGCCCTGCGAAGCCCGCTGCGAGCGCGGAGTACAATGCCCGGAGAGCCCGCGCTCCATGAGCCCCGCCCGATGAGAGCAGCCCCATGAACCCGGTCGTCGAGGTCGAGCGCCTGGCGAAGATCTATCGGGTCTACCCGAGCCCGTGGGACCGCCTCCGCGAGCTGGCGACGCGCCGCCCGTGCCATCGCGATTTCCACGCCCTCGAAGAGATCACCTTCGCGCAGTCGCGGGGAGAAGGGCTCGCCCTCATCGGCGAGAACGGCGCCGGCAAGAGCACGCTCTTGAAGATCCTCGCCGGCATCACCGCGCCGACCACCGGATCGGCGCGGGTCGCCGGCAAGATCGCCTCCATCCTCGAGCTGGGCTCGGGCTTCCATCCCGAGTTCACCGGCCGCCAGAACATCGCGCTCAACGCCGCCATGCTCGGCCTCTCCGCCGACGAGGTGGCGCGGAAGATGCCGGTGATCGTCGAGTGGAGCGAGCTCGGCGAGTTCATCGACCAGCCGGTCAAGGTCTACTCGACGGGCATGTCGATGCGCCTCGGCTTCTCGATCGCCACCCAGGTCGAGCCCGACGTCCTCATCATCGACGAGGCGCTCTCGGTGGGCGACGGCTACTTCCAGAAGAAGTGCATGGACCGCCTCCGCGAGTTCGTCGAGTCCGGCGGCACGCTCCTCTTCTGCTCCCACGCCATGTACTACGTCTCCGCCTTCTGCCAGCGCGCGCTGTGGCTGCGCCAGGGCAAGGTGGAGGCCCTCGGCGGGGTGGGCGAGGTGGTGCGGGAGTACGAGAACTTCCTGCTCGCTAAGAGCTCCGCCCAGATCGCGGCTCACCCGGAGCCGGAGCCCGCCAAGGCGAGCGCGCCGGGCATGGAGGCCGCGCCGGAGCCCCCGCCCTCGCTGGCGCGGCTGACCGCGGTGCGCCTCGCCGGCGCCGGCTCCGAGAGAACCCTCCTCGCCTGCGGCGATCCGCTCGAGATCGAGGTCCTCTGGGAGACCTCGGAGCCGCGCCTGGGCTTCCACGTCGGGGTGGGGATCAACCGCATCGACGGCGTCGAGGTGGCCTCGTTCGGCACCCAGGTCGACGGGCTGCCGCCGATCGCCGGCCGGCGGCGGCACGGGGTGAGGCTGCTGCTGCCCAGCCTGCCGTTGGTCAAGGGGGAGTTCACGTTGTATATTTTCTTGCTGGACGACGGTGGACTCCACGTCTACGACCAGAAACTGGTGCCGCGCGCCTTCACGGTCGAGAGCCCTGCCTATGCCTTCGGCCTGATCCGCGCCGAGCACCGCTGGACCCTGGACGACGCGCCCGGCCGCGCCGTAGACGATAGCTCGAGAGCCGCGGCCCCGAGGGCCGCCGCCGGAAGCCACTCACCGCGATGAAGACCGACAGCTCCTCCCTGCTCACCGAGCCCCCGGCCGCCAGCCCTCGCCTCCTCCTCAACCCGTTCCTCCACGTCGATCCCGCGCGGCTGTACGACCCGCTCACCGATCGCGCGCTGGGGGCGGGCGAGCCCGGCTACGCCAGCCTCCGCGCGCTCCTCGACGGCGCCGCGGTCGAGGACCTCCCGGCGGCCGAGCGCGAGGCCCTGGCCGCCGCCGGCTGGCTGCTCCCGGACGACGGCGAGCCGGGCGAGCGCTTCCGGCTCAAGTACGTCTCGCTCGAGGCGCACACGCTCTGCAACCAGGCCTGCTACTTCTGCCCGGTGTCGATCGCGCCGCGCGAGGACTACTTCATGCCGACGGCGCAGTACGAGCGGATCCTCTCCCAGCTCGCCGCCTACCGCGAGACCATCGAAGCGGTGTTCATGATCAATTACAACGAGCCCACGGCGGATCGCCGCTTCGTCGACCAGGTGCGGGCCATCCGCGCCGCGGGCCTGCCGCCGGCGGTGCTCACCAACGCCACCGGCCTGACGCCCGAGCGCATCGACGCCCTGGTCGAGATGGGTGGGCTGCGCTTCCTGTCGATCAACCTCTCGACCCTCGACCGCGAGCGCTACCGCCGCGACCGCGGCGGCGACCACCTGCCGCTCGTCCTCCGCCACCTCGACTACGCCCGCGACCGCGCGGTCTCCGAGCAGATGGACATCGTCGTCCTGGGAACCGGCGACGACGATCACCGGCGGGACTTCGCGGAGATCTCGCGGCGCTTCGCCGGCAGCCGTTTCGAGGTCAAGTACTTCGAGGTGATGGACCGCGCCGGCTACCTGCAGATCGGCCTCAAGCCGGCGATCTCCTCGCGCCGCCTCTGCGGCTGCGACAACGTGGGCTCCCGCCCGCTCCAGCACATCCACATCACGCCCCAGGCCAAGGTAGTGCTCTGCTGCGAGGACTACGACGCCAAGTACGTCGTCGGCGACCTCGAGCGGGAGAGCGTCGACGAGGTGCTGACCGGTCCTGCCCTGACGCGCATGCGGCGCTGGATCTACGGCCTCGAGGAGGCCCCGGCCGACTTCATCTGCCGCGGCTGCACGTTCGCGCTCACCCGGCCGTCGTGAGCCGGCGCTGAGCCCGCCTCCGGCCGCAGAGCGCCATCGGCAGCCCTCCGGTGTCCGGCCATGCGTCTGGCGATCGTCCTCGTCCACTATCACACCCCTGAGCTGGCGGTCGAGGCGGTCGAGACGCTGCGCGCCGACCTCGCGGCGTGCGGTATCGACGCCGAGTGGCTCCTGGTCGACAACGGCAGCGACGACGCGGGCCGGGCGCGGCTCGCCGTCCTGCCGGTGACGCGGCTCGATCCGGGGCGGAACCTCGGCTTCGCAGGCGGGGTCAACCTCGGGGTCGCGGCCTCGCGCGCCGAGGTCGTCCTCCTGATGAACCCCGACGTGCTGGTGCTGCCGGGCTGCGCCGCCGCCCTCCTCGACGAGATCGAGCGCGGCGCCGCGATCGCCGGGCCGCGCTTCTTCTGGGACCGCGGCCGGCGCCTGGTGCTGCCGCCGGCGGAGGTGCGCACCCGCCGGGCGGAGATCGCGGCGCTCCTCGCCCGCCGCGGCGGGCGCTGGGCGGCGGGCGCCCGCCGCGCCTGGCGGCGCCATGCCCGGCGGCACTGGGAGGCGGAGCGGCCGCTCGCGAGCTACGCCCTCTCCGGGAGCCTGCTGGCGATACGCCGCTCGGCCTGGGAGCGCGTTGGACCGTTCGACGAGAGATACCCTCTCTACTTCGAGGAGACCGACTGGCTGCAGCGCGCCCGCTGCTGCGGCCTGCCGGCGCGCTACGTGCCGTCGGCGCAGGCAGTGCACCTCTACGGGCGCAGCGCGGCGCGCGAGCCGCGCGCGCGCGAGTGGTTCGAGGAGTCGGCCCGCCGCTTCCGGAAGCGGCACTACGGCGCCTGGTTCGAGCCGCTCCTGCGCCGGTTGGGTGGGTCGGGATCTGCCGCCGCCGAGGGTTCCCTCCACGTGATCTCTCCGAGCGACGGGCTCGATCTCGCCGCGTACGCCGACGACTTCCCGCTCTGGATCGAAGTCTCGCCCAACCCGGCGGGCTTCCCGGCGGCCGGCGAGCTGCTGCGCCGGCCCGCGAGCCGCTGGACGCTCGCCGAGGAGATCCGCGCGCGCCTGGAGGAGGGCGGGCTCGCCGTCCGCCTGGTCGATCGGCGCGGCCGAGAGCTGGCCGGGTTCTCGCTCGCGCCGGCGCCTTCGCCGGCGGCATCCGGGGAGATCCCCTGAGCGTGCGGATCGCCTACGTCCTGCCGTGGCCCGAGCTGGGAGGCGGCAACAAGGTGATCTTCCAACACGTCCGCCTGCTCCACGAGCGGGGGATCGAGGTCACGGTCCTCGGCGCCGGTCCGCGGCCGACCTGGACCGACCTCCCGGTCCCGTACCACGACTACGACGCCGGTCCGCCGGCGCTCGCCCCGCAGGATCTGGTGATCGCGACCTACTGGACGACGATCGCCGTCGCCGAGCGGTTGAATGCCGGCCCGCTGGCGCACTTCTGCCAGGGCTACGAGGGCGGGCTCGCCCATCTGGCGCCGCAGCTCGCGGCGATCGAGGCCGCCTACTCGCGCCCGCTGCCCACCCTCACGGTGGCGCCCCATCTCACCGTCTTCCTGGCGCGGCGCTTCGGCCGCGAGAGCGCCCTCGTCTCGCCGCCGCTCGACCCGGCCTTCCGACCCGTGCCGCGGCTGTCGCCGCGGCGCCGCCCCTGGCTCGCCGTCCCCGGCATCTTCGAGGCCGAGGTCAAGGACGTGCGGACCGCGCTGCGGGCCGTGCAGCGCCTGCGGGAGCTTGGCCATCCCTGCCGCCTGCTGCGGTTCTCGGCGCTGCCGCTCACGGCAGAGGAGCGGGAGCTGCTGACGCCCGAGCGCTATCTCTGCGGCATGCGGCCGGAGGCCCTGGCCGAGGAGGTCCGGCGCTGCGATCTCCTCCTCTTCACCTCGCGGGCGGACGAGGGGTTCGGGCTGCCGTTGTTGGAGGCGATGGCGGCCAGGGTCCCGGCCGTCGGCTCGCGCATCCCGTCGACGGAGTACCTGACGGCGGGCGCCGTTACCCTGGTCGAGCCAGGTGACGTCGAGGGCTTCGCGGCGGCGGCGACAGCGCTCCTCTCGTCACCGCGGCGCTGGCGGCAGGCGCGGCGCGCCGGCTTCGCGGCGGCCCGGCGCTTCCGGCCGGAGCTCGTGGTGCCGCAGCTCCTGGATGCGATAGGTTGGGCGATCGGGAAAGCCCGATGATCGAGCTGAGGATCGACCCCGGCCCCCTGCGGGAGACCTACCTTCGGGCGCGCCCTTTCCCCCACATCGTCCTGGACGACCTGTTCGCGGGCCCGGCGGTCGACGCCCTGCTCGCCGCCTTCCCGCGGCCGGGCGAGATCGACTGGGTCGCCTTCGACAACCCGACCGAGAAGAAGCTCGGCTACAGCTACAAGTCCATGGTCTCCGAGCCCATCCGCCAGTTCCTCTTCGAGATGAGCTCGGCGCCGGTGCTCGAGTTCCTGGAGGCGCTCACCGGCATCGAAGGGCTCATCCCCGACCCCTACTATGGCGGCGCCGGCCCCCACCAAATCGAGCCCGGCGGCTTCCTCAAGGTGCACGCCGACTTCAACTGGCACCCTCACCTGCGGCTCGATCGGCGGCTGAACCTCCTTCTCTATCTGAACCGCGACTGGAAGGAGGAGTACGGCGGGCACCTCGAGCTGTGGGACCGCGAGATGGCGCGCTGCGAGCGCATCCTGCCCGTGCTCAACCGCACCGTGGTCTTCAACACCACCGACTCCTCCTTCCACGGTCATCCTTCGCCGCTCGCCTGCCCGCCGGGGATGACCCGCAAGTCGATCTCCCTCTACTACTACACGAACGGCCGTCCGGACGGCGAGCGCTCGGCGCCCCACGACACCATCTTCGCGCCGGAGGGCGAGGACCGCCGCTGACCGCGCTCCGCGTCAGCGGAACGCCACGACGTAGAAGCCCTTCGTCGCCAGGCTCTCGCGATCGACGCCGAAGGTCTCGCCCGAGGCGCCGAGGCGGTCGAGGCGGTCGAAGCGCTCGGGGAGCTCGGTCGTCTGGGCGACGATCTCGGCGCGCTCGAAGCCGCAGCGGGCCAGCCAGTCGGCGAGCGTCCGGCGGGTGAAGAAGCGGTAGTGCGTGTAGCAGAGGAGGCCGATCGGCAGGTAGTCCCAACGCCCGGCGAGGAGGTCCTCGACGACCGCCCAGTGGCCGACGTTGGGCACCGAGAGCACCAGCCGGCCGCCGGGGCGCAGGAGCTCCCGCGCGCGGGCCAGGAAGCGCTCGCTGTCGGTCAGGTGCTCGAAGAGCTCGAGCGCCAGCACGGCGTCGAAGCCATCCGCCGGCGGGAGGATCTCAAGCGTCTGGACGTCCCCGGAATGGACAGCGTGAAGGCGCCGCGCGGCGTCGCGCGCCACCTCGGGGTTGAGCTCCACGCCGGTCACCCGGCAGCCCAGCGTCCGCTGGAGGAATTCGCCCGTCAGGCCCCGCCCACAGCCGATCTCGAGCACCTCGCGCGCGTCGGCCGGGACGAACGGCAGGACGTCCTCGCGCACCTCGCCGTAGTAGTCGATGAAGGTGTGGCATAGGCCGGCGGCAACGGTCGAGCCGGGCAGCCCCGCCAGCGCCGCGGGGTCGAGGAGCAGCCGGTCGATGGGGACCTGGCGGATGATCTCGGCGAAGCGCTCGGCGCTCCACAGGGCGACCGGCAGGTGAGAGGGAGGTGGCTCGCGGTGCTCAATCTGGGCGAGGAAAGTGGCCTCGGCCCGCTCGTAGCCGCGGAGCGTGTAGACCGGCGCCTCGAGCGCGAGCCCGGCCTCGGCGAGCGGAGTCGGCCGCGCTTCCATAGCGCCGGCGGCGAGCGCGTCGCGCATGGCGCGCAGGCTCGCCTCCGCCAGCAGCGCGTTCTGGGGACCGAGCCCGAGGACCGCGGTCTCTCCCGCGAGCGACGGCGGCTCGGCGAGCCCGGCGGGGTCGCCGAGGAAACGGACGGAGCCGAAGGCGCGGCGGGCGGCGAGCAGCACCTGCGACAGGAGGTAACGGAACTCCGGCGCTCCGGCGCTCTCGGGATCGAGCGCCTTGAGGACGAGGAGGTCGGCCATGGTCGGGGAGGGTGGGACGGAGCCGCGGTCCGGCGGGCATTCTACCGGCTTACCGATACAATCCCGTCTTCATGCCCCAGCTCTCGGTGGTGATCCCCGCCTACAACGAGGCCGAGCGGCTCGGTCCGAGCCTCGACCGCGCCCTGGAGTATCTGGAGCGCCGCGGCGGGAGCTTCGAGGTGTTGGTGGTGGACGACGGGAGCTCGGACGCCACGGGCCGGGTGGCCGCGGCCTATGCGGACCGCAACGTTCGGCTCCTGACCCACCCGCGCAACCGCGGCAAAGGGGCGGCGCTGCGCACCGGCGTCGCCGCCACGGGCGGCGACCGGGTGCTCGTCTCCGATGCCGACTTCTCGACCCCGATCGAGGAGCTGCCGAAGCTGGAGCGGCGCCTGGCCGACGCCGATCTGGTGCTGGGGAGCCGCGCCGCGCCGGGCGCCGACGTCCGCGAGCGGCAGCCGCTCTACCGCGAGCTCATGGGGAAGACCTTCAACCTGCTCATCCGCATCCTCGGCGTGCGCGGCCTGCGCGATACTCAATGCGGCTTCAAGCTGCTGCGCGGCGAGGTCGGCCGCGAGCTCTTCGCCGAGATGGAGATCGACGGCTTCGCCTACGACGTGGAGATGGTCTGGCTCGCCCGTCAGCACGGCTATCGCGTCGTCGAGGTCGGCGTCGTATGGGTGAACTCCGCCGCCTCCAAGGTCGACCCGATCCGCTCCTCGCTCGCCATGTTCCGCGACGTCATCGCCCTGCGCCGGCGGCGGCTCCCGAGGTGAACCCGGCCCTGCCGGTCCTCGCCCTCCTCACGGCGGGCGGCGCCCTGCTGGGCCGGCGCGAGCGGGGCCTGCCGTGGGCGGCGCTGGGGCTCGCCGGCATCGCCCTCCTCGCCCCCGCCCTCAGGCTCCCGACCGGCGTCCCCAGCCCGGCGGCCTCGCTCGCCACGCTGCCGCCCTGGCAGGGCGCCGCAAGCTCCGGGAACCCCGTCGGCAATCCGCTCCTCCGCGACGTCACCTTCCAGATCGAGCCCTGGCTCCTCTACCTCCGCCACGAGCTGCGCGCCGGGCGGCTCCCCTTCTGGAACCCGCACCAGTCCTCGGGCGCCCCCTTCTGGGGGAACGGGCAGTCGGCGCCGCTCTTCCCGCTCCACCTCCTCTTCGCGGCGCTGCCGCTCGGGATCGGCCTCACGCTCCTACCCTGGCTCCGTCTGATGATCGGCGGCGGCGGCGCCTGGGCGCTGGCGCGGGAGCTGGGCCTGTCGCGCCCGGCGGCCCTCCTCGCGGCGCTCACCTTCCCGCTCGCCGGCATGACGGTCTCCTTCCTGCTCTTTCCGATGGGCAACGCCCTGGCGCTCGTGCCGTGGGTCTTCTGGGCGGTCGAGCGGATCGCCCGCGAAGGCGGCGCTATCCCGGTCAACGCCGAAGGCTTCGCTGTTCCGGTCGCCGTGGCATCGCCGGCCATCGTCACGGGCGGTGTCCTCGCCCTCGCCGTCGCCGGCGGGCTGCAGCTCCTCGCCGGCCACCCCGAGACGGCGGCCCACACCGCCCTCCTCTCCGTCCTCTACCTTCTGGTTCGCCTTCCGTGGCGCGGGTCGCTGTGCGCTTGGCTGGGCCTCGCCGCGGGCTGGGCGGTGGCGGCGCTCGTCGCGGGCGTCGAGATCCTCCCCGTGGCGTTCACCCTCCCGCTCACCAGCCGCTGGCAGCTCCATCTCACGGGACCCGAGCCAGCCCTCCGCCTGCTCGCCGAGCAGCCCCTCCGGCTCGTCCTGCCGCAGCTCTACGGGCATCCGGCCGCCGGCACCTGGTGGGGTCCGTTCAACTACTCGGCGACCGCGGTCTACGCCGGGGCGCTCGTGCTGCCGCTCGCCGCGGTGGGGCTCGCCGGCGTGCGCTCCGACCGGCGCCTCCGCGCCGTCGCCGCCGTGGTCGCCTTCAGTTTCCTCGCCGCCTACCACCTCCCCGGCCTGCGGGACCTGATCGGCGCCCTGCCGCTCGTCGGCCGAGCGCCGCTCCACCGCCTGCTCTTCGGCGTCGAGCTCGGCCTCGCCCTCCTCACGGGGGCCGGTCTCGACCGCTGGCTCGCCGGCCGCGGCGCGCGGCTTGTATGGGGTGGCGCCGGAGCGGTAGCCGTCCTGCTCTCGGTGTCCTGGGCGCTGTTCGCGCGCGACTGGGCGGCGCACGGGCTGATCCCCGAGGAGGCCGCCTGGACCGCCCTCGCCGCAGCCGTCGCCCTCCTCCTTGCCCTCTCCTCCAGGCTGTCGCCGGCCCGCCGCCGCGCCGTCGGGCTGCTGCTGCCGGCCTTTGCGGTCTGCGACCTGCTCGCCGCGCACGGCGCCATCAACCCGGGCTTGGCGCTCGAAAGGCTCTATCCCGAGACGGGCGCCGTGCGCTTCCTCGCCGGGCAGGAAGGGCGGGTGGCGGGCACCGGCCAGGCGTTGCGGCCGAACGCGGCGATGGTCTACGGGCTCGCCGATCCGCGGGGCGACGATCCGGTGAAGATCGCCAGTTACGAAGCCGTCTACGGCTCGCTCGCCACCCCCGATCCGGTGTACTACCAGCCCATCGTCCACTGGAGCGATCCCTGGCTCGACCGCCTGGGCGTGCGCTGGGTGCTCACCGGGCCGGCCGAGCCGCCGCCCCTGCCGGGCTGGCGGATGGCCTACGCCGGGCAGGACGGGCGGGTCTACGAGCGGCCGGGAGCGCTCCCGCTGGTGCGTTGGGAACGCAGCGGGGAAGGGCAGGTGGTGCGGGTCGTGCGGCGACAGCCCGGCTCCTGGGCGATCGACTGGAGCACGCCGCGCCCGGACCGTCTGGTGATCGCCGAGACCGCGGTACCGGGCTGGCAGGCGGCGAGCGGCGGGTGGCCTCTTCCCCTGACACCGGCGAGCGGCCTGCTCGTCGGCGTGCCCCTCGGGCCGGGCGGCGGCCGCGTCGAGGTGACCTACCGGCCGCCGGGCGTCGCCGCTGGCGCCCTGGCGAGCCTCCTGGGTATCCTGGCGCTCGCCGCGCTGGCTGTCTGGAGACCTGGGAAGCCCGCATGACGCTCGAGCTGCGGCCTACCCGCGAGGAGGATCTGCCCGCGCTCACGCGGCTCCTCGCGCGACGCTTCGGGCACCCCTTCGCGGCCGCGGAGTGGGAGTGGAAATACCGCCGGCTGCCGGGAGAGGCGCGGAGCCTGGTGGCGATGGAGGTTGCCGCGGGGGAGGTCCTCGCCCACGCCGGCGCCCTCTGCCTACCCGCCTGTTGGCGCGGCGGGGAGGGGGGGGTCTGGCAGCTCACCGACTTCGCCGGTGAGGCCGGAGGAAGCGGTCTGCGGGCGCCCCTGGTCGGCCTGGGCCGCGCGCTCCTCGCGGACCTCCCGCGCCCCGGCGACGCCCCCTGGATCTTCGGCTTCCCCAGCGAGCGCCATTTCCGCCTGGGGGTCCACGCCTTTGGCTACCGGCCGCTCGCGGTCGTCCAGCCGCTGGCCGGGATGATCCCGGACGATTCCGAGTTGGCCGGGGTGGCTGGCGCGGGGGCCGACCTGGAGATCTCCGACCACTGCGGCGACTGGGCGGAGGCGATCTGGCGGCGCTGCGATGTGCTCGGCGTGCGCCGCTCGGCGGCCTTCCTCAACTGGCGCTACCACGCCCGCCCGGAGCGCTACTACCGGTTCTATCGGTTGCGCGAGCGGGCCGCCGAGGGGCTCCTCGTCTTCGCCTTCGTCGGCGCGGAGGCCTGGGCGGTGGAAGCCTGGTTGGCCGCCGGCGCCGAATGGTACCCTTCCTTGCTCGCCGTGGCGGCCGATCTCCGCGCCAGCGGCCTCGACCTCTGGCGATTCTGGCCAGGGCTTCCGTCGCCGCTTGCCGCGAGGCTGGGTCTCGCCGCGGCGGGGGAGCCGCGCTTCCTGGGCTGCCGGGGCGGCACGACCGGCGCCGATCCCGTCCTCGCCGCGCAGGGATTCACCTATGCCATGGGGGACTATGACCTCGCCTGAGGCGCCGGAAACGATCCCGTTGGTTCCCCGGCGCGCGGTCGGGCTCACCCCGGCCCGGGCGGGCCTTCTCCTCGCGGTCCTCGGCCTCGGTCTCGGTCTTCTCGGGGGCTGCCGGCGCGCCGCGCCGGCGGGCTTCGCGCTGCGGCGGGCCGTCGAGTCGGGCTCCTTCGCGGTCAACGGGTCGCCGCTTCGCTCCAAGGCGGACGGCCTGGTCTTTCCCGTCAAGCCCGAGCTCCGTCCCCTCGACCTCGACCACGAGCACCGACCGGTCGTCCTCCTGCCTGCCGGCGCCTGGACGTGGCGCGGCAGGGTGCCTTCCGGCGCCACGCTGCACGCCGGGCTCGCGCTCCTCCCCCCGGTCTGGGACGCCGTCGAGCAGCTCGAGGCGACGATCGAGGTGCGCGACGAGGATCGGCAGGACCGGGAGGTCCTCGCGGTGGGGCGCCTGCGCCGCGCGGAGGCCGGGCGCTGGCTCGACCTCGACACCGACCTCGGCCGCTGGGCGGGACGGAAGGTCGTCCTCATCTTCAGCGCGGCGCTCGACGGGCTGCCGCCGCGCTACCGGAGCGCTAACCTCGTGGCCTGGGGGCCGGTCGCGCTGGTCGCGAGTGGTCGGAGCGCTGACAGCGGTCGGCCGAACATCCTCTTCATCCTCGTCGACACCCTCCGCCGCGACCGCCTGACCCCGTACGGCTACCGGCGCGACACCTCGCCCGAGATCGCCCGCCGCCTGGCCGCCGCCGGCACGGTGTGCGACGACGCCTACAGCCAGGCTCCCTGGACCCTCCCTTCGGTCGTTTCCTTCATGACCGGCCGCTTCCCGGGCGAGCTCCTCGGCGAGGACCTCTCGACCTTCGGCGTGCCGCCGGGCGTCGAGACCATGGCCGAGCGAATGGAGAAGCTCGGCTACGAGACCGGCGGCTACCTCGCCAACCCCACCCTCCACGTGGGCGCCGGCTTCGAGCGCGGCTTCCGCAGCTTCTTCGCCCCGCCCGCCGACGTCGAGTGGCTCCGCAAGCACGCCGATTCGCTGAACGCGCGGGCGCTCCCGTGGCTGCGCGCCCACCAGGGGAAGCCTTTCTTTCTCTACGTCCATTACATCGATCCGCACGACCCCTACGAGAACCCGGAAGTGGTCAACGGGCGCTCTCCGTTTCTTCCCGGCTACGACGGTCCGGTGACCGGCGAGTGGGTGCACGGCATCTACACCGGTCACCGGCAGCTCCCCGACCCGGCGCGCGACCTGCGGCAGATCAATGCCCTCTACGACACCGAGGTGCACTACGTCGACCGCGCGATCGGCGAGCTCCTCGCCGCCATCCCGCCCGTGATCCTCGCGCGCACCCTCGTCGTCCTCACCGCGGATCACGGCGAGGAGATCCACGACCATGGCGGCTGGAAGCACGGCCAGACCCTCTACGAGGAGCAGATCCACGTGCCCCTCATCGTGCGCTGGGACGGCCACGTCCCTGCGGGCCGCCGGCTGGCCGGCACCGTGCGCCTGCTCGACCTCCTCCCCACGCTCTCCCATGCGGCGGGAGGCCGTCCCGATCCCGCCTGGCAGGGGATAGACGTCCTGCCGTCGCTCACCGGCGAGCGCCCGCTCCCCGATCGGCCCGCTTTCGCCCACGGCCTCTCGGGCGGGCCGCTCAGGGTCGCCGCCGTCCGCGGTCACGAGAAGCTCATCCTCTTCAATCGCGAGGAGCCATTCCGTCCCGCCGACCCGCTCCAGGCCTACCTCTGGACGAAGGACCTCGAGCGCCTGCAGCGCGTCGAGCTCTACGACCTGGCGGCCGATCCGGCGGAGCGGCGGAACCTCTACGCCGGGAATTCCCCGCCCAGCGCCGAGCGCGCCGCCGCCCTGGCGCCGATCGTCTTCCGCCAGCTCGACCGCGAGCTCGGCGGCCTGAAGGTGATGACGGACGGTCTCCCCGCGGGCTCGCGCCTCGGTGGTAGCATCGTCTTCTCGCATGCGCCCCAGCGCGCCGTGCCCTACTTCCTGGCCCCCGGGGACCGGGTCGAGATGACCGGCGATCACCTGCGCTTCGATCTCGTCTCCGAGCCCCTGGCGAAAGGATTCCGCATCGACGGCGATTTCGGCCGCATCCTCGGGATCGAGGTGACGCTCGACGGCCAGCCGCTCCCGCCTGCCCGCCTGCGGGTCGGACCGGGGCGGCCCTACGCCGGCGGCGGGCTCGGTCCCGGCGACCTCCTCACGGCCGAATGGCCGGGCCTGCTGTCCCGCGGCGCCGGCCTCGACCTCTGGATCCACGACACCTCGGGCGCGGCGCGGCGGCGCGCTCGCGACCCGGAGACCGAGCGCCGCCTGCGCGCCCTCGGGTACATCGATTGAGCGAGCTCCCCGATCTCCCCGGCGCGCCGGAGCGGGTGGACGCCGCGAGCGTCCTCGTCGTCGCCCCGCACTACGACGACGAGGTGCTGGGGTGCGGCGGCGTCGTGGCGCAGCTCGCCGCCGCCGGCGCCGTGGTGCGCGTCCTCTTCCTCTCGGACGGCGGCGGCGGGAGCTCGAATACCAGCGATGATGGCGCGGCCTACAGCGCCCGGCGGCGCGAGGAGTCGGCGCGGGCCGGCGCCGTCCTGGGAGTGGCCGGCAGCGATCACCTGGGCCTGCCCGACGGCGAGCTCGACCGCGATCTCGAGGCGCTGGCACGCGGCCTCTCCCGCGCCCTCCTCTCGCAGCGGCCCGAGCTCCTCCTCATCCCCTCGCCGCTCGAGGTCAGCCGCGACCACCGCGCCGCCTTCGCCGCCCTCCATCGCCTGCTCGGCGGCCTGCGCGACGGTGATGGGTCGAGCGCTGCCGAGGTACCGGGCAGTGAGGTGCTCGGACGCCTGCGCATCCTGGCGTACGAGGTCAACCATCCGGCACACCCCGACCTGCTGGTCGACGTCTCCGCCCAGGCCGACCTGCTGGCCCATGCGATGGCCTGCTACTCGAGCCAGGAGGAGCGCCACGGCTACCTCGGCGCCGCCCTGGGGCTCCGCCGCTTCCGCACCCTGTCGCTGCCCGCCGGCATAGCGCTCGCCGAGGGCTACCGGCGGCTCGCTCCCGCCGATTTCGCCACCCGCAGCCCGGCGCAGCTCATTCGCCACCTGGGCGGACTGCCGGAGGTGCTCATGGTCTCCGAGGGTCCGAGGATCTCCGTTGTCGTGCGCACGCGCGATCGCGCGGCGCTCCTCGCCGAGGCCCTCGGGAGCCTCGCCGCCGGCGCCTATCGCCGGGCGGAGGTGGTGTTGGTCAACGACGGCGGCCGGCCGCCGTCCCCGCCGGCGGACTTCCCCCTGCCGGTGGTGCGCGTCGACCTCCCCGAGAACCGCGGCCGCGCCGCGGCGGCGGAGGCCGGGGTGGCGGCGGCGACGGGCGACTACGTGGCCTTCCTCGACGACGACGACCTCGCCGCGCCCGAGCACCTGGCGACCCTGGCGGGGCTGGTCTCCGCCGCCGGCGTCCGCGTCGCCTACACCGACGCCGCCGTCGCCGCCTACGAGCTCGACGGCCGGTCGGGCGGCTGGACCTGCCGCGAGCGGCGGCTCCCCTACAGCCGCGATTTCGATCCCGACGTCCTCCTCGTCGACAACTACATCCCTTTCAACACTCTCGCGATCGAGCGCCGGCTCTTTGCCGAGGCCGGGCCGTTCGATCCCTCCCTCCCCTTCTTCGAGGACTGGGACTTCCTCATCCGCCTCTCCGCCCTCGTCCCCTTCCACCACCTCGCCCGCGTCACCTGCGAGTACCGCCACTTCCGCGGCGGCGGCCACCACGTCTTCGGCGAGCGGCCCCGCGAGCGCGGCGACTTCCTGAGCGTCAAGGCGCGGGTGCTCGCGAAGCACGCCGCGCGCCTTACTCCCGAGCGGCTGGCGCGGGCCGTCGACACCCTGCGGAGCGAGCTGGTCGAGGCGCGCGAGGAGCGCGCCGGCCTGCGCGGCGAGCTGACCGCCGAGCGGCAGGAGACCGCGCGCCTCGCGCACGAGGGCGCGGCGCTGGCGCGCCAGCGCTTCGCGCTCGAGGAGCGCTATCACCAGAAGAACGGCGAGCTCGCCGCCCTCGTGGAGGAGCGCGGCAGGCTGGTCGCCGACGTGCAGCGGCTCTACGACGACGAGGCGAGGCTCCGCGCCAGCGTCGGCGAGCAGGGGGAGCACCTCGGCCGCACCTACGGCGAGATCGAGCGCCTCAACCGGCTCATCCGCGAGATGGAGTCGACCCGCGCCTGGCGCGCCCATCTCTGGTGGCAACGCCGGGGGGCGGGGTGACCCGCGTCGCCCTCGTCTCCTCCGAGCCGATCCGGCCGCGCATGGCGGGGATCGGCATCCGCTATCTCGAATTCGCCCGCCGGCTGCCGCGGCCGGGCCTCGAGATCGTGCTGGTCTCTCCGGCCGCCGTCGACGAGATGGCGGCGGTCGCGGGCGACGTGCCCGTTCGCCCCTTCGAGCGCGGGCGCCTGGCGACCCTCCTCGCCGATTGCGACGCCGCCGTCGCCCAGGGGCAGCTCGCCAACGACGTGCTCGTCGAGCTCCCGCGGCTGCCCGCGGCGATCGACCTCTACGATCCCTGGCTGATCGAGAACCTCTCCTACCTCGAGGCGCTCGGCCTCGATCCTTACCGGAACGACCATGCGACCTGGGTCCTCCAGCTCTCGCGGGGCGACTTCTTTCTCTGCTCGTCCGAGGAGCAGCGCACGTTCTATCTCGGGTTCCTGACCGCCGTCGGGCGCGTCAACCCGGAGCGGATCGCGCGCGACCCCGATCTCGCCACCCTCATTGCGCCGGTCCCCTTTGGCGTCCCCGACGAGCTGCCGTCCTACCGGCCGCTGCTGCCGCCGCGCCGCGCCGGCGAGCGGCGCCTCCTCTTCGGCGGCCTCTACGACTGGTACGACCCCTGTACGCTCCTCGAGGCGCTCGACCCCGCGCAAGGGGCTACGACAGAGATCGACTGGACGCTCCTCCTCATCCGCAACCCCAACCCCGAGAGCACGCCGCAGCGGCTGCTCGCCGAGGTCGAGGCGCGCTGCCGCCG
>DATBQN010000366.1:0-10759 GCA_036560825.1 Thermoanaerobaculia bacterium | reverse complement strand
CGTCGTCACCATCGGCCCGGCGGGCACCGGCAAGACCTACCTCGCGGTCGCCATGGCGGCGGCGGCGCTGCTCGAGAAGCAGGTGCGCCGCATCATCCTGGCGCGGCCGGCGGTCGAGGCGGGGGAGAAGCTGGGCTTCCTCCCCGGCGACCTCGCCGAGAAGGTCAACCCCTACCTGCGGCCCCTCCACGACGCCCTCCACGACATCCTCGGCTTCGAGAAGGTGGGGCGGATGATGGAGCGCGGCATCATCGAGGTGGCGCCGATCGCCTTCATGCGCGGCAGGACCTTGAACGACAGCTTCATCATCCTCGACGAGGCGCAGAACACCACCACCGAGCAGATGAAGATGTTCCTCACCCGCATCGGCTTCAACTCGAAGGCGGTGGTCAACGGCGACATCACCCAGATCGACCTGCCGCAGGGCCGCACCTCGGGCCTGCGCGAGGCGCAGGAGGTGCTCGCCGAGATCCGGGGGATCAAGTTCTTCCGCTTCGACCAGCGCGACGTCGTCCGCCACTCGCTGGTGCAGGAGATCGTCTCCGCCTACGGCCGGCACGACGAGGCGCGGCAGCTGCGGGACGCGGAGCCGCGGCCCGAGGCGCGAGTGGAAAAGGGCGTAGGCGAGAGGGGCCGGGGCCCGGCGAGCGGCCGCGCCTGACCTGCGGCCGAGCCGGTCATCCATCCGCCAGCATGACCACCGACCCTCCATCGCAGCCCTTGCAGCCAGCGCCGCGAGCGCCATCCCCGTCGCTGGCGCCAGGGCTTCCTCCGCTGCGGCGCCGGCGCCGCGGCGGACCCGCCGCCTGGCTGCGCTCGGCCGGCGGGCTGTGGAGCCGCTCGCTGGACCTGCCGGCCCTCTGGCTGGTGCTCTTCCTGCTCCTGGGGACCTGGAGCATCGTGCCGCAGGGCTTCCTCTTCGCGCCCCGCGTCGAGGTGGGCGCCATCGCCGGCCGCGACTACGTGGCGGCGCACGACGTGAACCTCCCCGACGAGGAGAGCACGCGGGCGAAGCGGGCGCGGGCGCACGACGCGGTGCCGCCGGTCTACGACTTCGACCCCGCGGCCGAGGCCGAGCTCGACCGCGAGATGGCGGCGCTCTTCTCCCGCGGCCGGGCCTTCCTGGCGCAGGGCGGCGGCCGGCGCGGCGCCGCCGACCTCGCCGCCGCGGCGCTGGCCGACGAGCTCGGGGACGAGACGGCGGTGCGGGAGGGTCTGCGCGCCACGCCGGCCGAGCTCGAGCTCCTCGCCGGCAAGCAGTTCTCCGCCGACCTCGAGGACCGCGTCCGCGGCCTCCTCGCCCAGGCGCTCCGCCGCGGCGTCGTCGCCAACAAGCCGGCGCTGCTCGAGAACCGCCTGCGCGGCATCACCGTGCGCAACCTGGCGACCGGCGCCGAGTCGACGCAGCTCGATCTCTTCAACCGCCTGGGACACCCGGACGAGGCGAGGGACCTCCTCGAATCGGAGGTGCGCGGCTGGACCGGCCTCGCGGCGGCGGAGCGGCGGCAGGTCGTCGACTTCCTGTTCCGCAACCTGCCGCTCAACCTGCACCTCAACCAGAGCGAGACGCGGGCGCGCCGCGACGCCGCGGTCGCCGCCGCCGGCGAGGTGGTCACCCCGATCAGCCAGGGACAGGTCATCGTGCGCAAGGGCGACCGGGTCTCCGCGACGGCGGCCAAGGTCATCTCCCGCATGCGCGGCGACCGCCACCTGGCGCACCAGATCCCGCCGCTCGCCGGCACCCTGGCGCTCATCGGCCTCGCCGCCCTGGCGCTCTGGCACGGACCGCGCGGCGAGCGCATCGCCGAGCGCGGCCGCGGGCGGGTGTTCGGCGAGCTGCTGCTCCTCGTCCTCGTCTCGCTCCTCGGCACCCAGTTCTGCTTCCTGGTCGCCGGGGCGCTGGCGCGCTCCTTCGGCGCCGCTCCCATGAACGTCTTCCAGAGCTATGCCTATGCGGTGCCGTTCGCCGCCCTGGCGCTCCTCGCCGCCATGCTCATCGGCCGCCAGCCGGCCCTCCTCGTCGCCTTCCTCTTCCCCCTCCTCGCCGCCCGCATGGTCGACGTCGACGCCCTCTGGGTGGCGCTCTACGGCGCCGCCGGCTCGCTCGCCGCCGTCTTCGCCCTCGACCGGATGCAGTTCAAGCAGCGGCTGGTGATGGCGCGGGTGGGGCTCGCCGTGGGGGTCGTCAACGTGGCGACGATCCTCATCCTGTCGTCGTTCTCGGGACTCGCCGGGCGCGGCGCCGTGCAGGTCGCCTTCGACCTCGTCTGCGGCTTCGCCGGCGGCCTGCTGGTCGCCGCGGTGGCGAGCTTCGCCGTGCCGGTCCTCGAGTCGGCCCTCGACATCACCACCGACATCAAGCTCGTCGAGCTCTCCAATACCAACCTGCCGCTCCTGCGCCGCCTCGCCTTCGAGGCCCCGGGCACCTTCCAGCACTCGCTGATGGTGGCGAACCTGGCGAAGGAGGGGTGCGAGGCGATCGGCGCCGATCCGGTGCTCGCCTATACCGGCGGCCTGTATCACGACGTGGGGAAGATCTTCCGCCCCGACTATTTCGTGGAGAACCAGCGCGCGGGCAAGAACCGCCACGACACGCTGCTGCCGTCGATGAGCGCCCTCGTCCTCATCAAGCACGTCAAGGAGGGGCTCGAGCTGGCGCGCGAGCACAACCTGCCGCGCCCCCTCTGCGACGCCATCGCCCAACACCACGGGACGCGGCTGATCAAGTACTTCTACAACCGGGCGCTCGAGCAGGGCGATCCCTCCTCGGTGCAGGAGGAGAGGTACCGCTATCCGGGCCCGACGCCACAGAACAAGGTGATGGGCGTGCTGATGCTGGCCGACGGCATCGAGGCGGCGAGCCGCACCTTGGTCGAGCCGACGACGCCCAAGATCCGGGCCCTCATCCGCACCATCATGGAGGACTGCCTGCGCGACGGTCAGCTCGACCGCACCGACCTCACCCTCTCGGACATCTCGCGCCTGGGCGAGTCGTTCCTGCGCGTCCTCGCCACCATCTTCCACCAGCGGGTCGACTACCCGGGGTTCAACTTCAACGCCGAGCCGGAGAAGGACACGCGAACTCTCGCCGCCGACATCGACGCCGCCCGCGCCTCGTAGGCATGAGCGCTCGGCGAATCGCAGCGGGCGGCGGGGAGCGCGAGGCGCCGGCGCCCGCTCCCGAGATCCTCCTGCAGAACCCCAACCGGTATCCGGAGGCGGCGGCGCGCCGCCTGCGCCCCTGGCTCGAGCGGCTGGTGGCGGCGGTCGCTCCCGAGCCCGCGGCGGGCGCCGCCCTCGCCGTACGCTTCGCCTCCGACCGCGAGATGCGGCGCGCCAACCGCGACTTCCGCGGCAAGGACCGCGCCACGGACGTGCTCTCGTTCCCGGGCGAGCCAGCCGCCGCGGCGGGCGAAGGCGGCGAGCTCCGGCACCTGGGCGACATCCTGATCTCGGTGCCGGCGGCGCGCCGCCAGGCCGGGGAGGCCGGCCACGGGGTCGAGCGCGAGCTGCGCCTCCTCCTGCTCCACGGCCTGCTCCACTGCCTGGGCTACGATCACGAGACCGACGGCGGCGAGATGGTGCGCGTCGAGCGGCGGCTGCGCCGCGCCTGGCTGGCCGGGGACGAGCCGGGAGCCGCCCCGTGAGCGGCGGCTCGCCCGGCCCCGCCGCCCTCGCCTGGGCGACGGCGCTCCTGGCGCCGGCGGCCGCGGTGAGCTCCATGCTCTCGACCCTCCTCGAGCGCAGCGGGCCGATCCGCCTGCGCCATTGGCTGGAGGAGGCCGGGGGAGGGCTGCGGGCGCTCCACGACTCGCCCGCCCGCTTCGGCGCCTTCCGCTACCAGCTCTCGCTCGCCGCCCGCGTCTCGCCGCTGGCGCTGGTCGTCGCCCTCTCGGCGCTCCTCGCGGCCGAGGGCGTCGCCCATCCCCATCTCTGGGCGCTCGCCGCGGTCGCCCTCTTCGTCGCCGCGGTCGAGGTGGGCAACCGCCGGCTCCTCGGGCGGGATCCGGAGATGGCGCTGCGGCGCCTCACCCGCCTCTACCGCGCGGCGCTCATCCTCGTCGCCCCCGGCATCGCCCTGCTCTCGCCGCTGGTGCCGCCGCCGGCCGCCGGCCGCGAGGACGACGAGGACGGCGACGAGGCCTCCGACGAGGAGATCGAAGCCTTCATCGACGTCGGCACCCGCGAGGGGATCCTCGAGCCCCAGGAGGGCGAGATGCTGTGGAGCATCGTCGACTTCGGGGACACCCAGGCGAAGAGCGTGATGACGCCGCGCATCGACGTCGTCTGCGCGCCGCTCGACACCCCCCTCGAGGCGCTCGCCGAGCGCTTCGTCGAGTCCGGCCACTCGCGCCTGCCGATCTACGAGGGATCGATCGACCACATCGTCGGCATCCTCCACATCCGCGACCTGCTGCGCGCGCTCTACGCGCCGGCGCGGCCGCGCCTGGCGGAGATCCTCCAGCCGCCGCTCTTCGTCCCCGAGACGAAGCCGCTGGGCGAGCTGCTCAAAGACCTCCAGGCGCGCCACCAGCAGGCGGCCGTCGTCGTCGACGAGTACGGCGGCACCGCCGGGCTGGTGACGGTCGAGGACCTGCTCGAGGAGATCGTCGGCGAGATCGCCGACGAGCACGACCCTCACGAGGTCGAGGTCGAGCCGCTCCCGGGCGGCGTCTACCGGCTCGACGGCCGCGCCCACGTGGAAGTGCTCGAGGACCTCTTCGAGGTGAAGATCGAGGAGGGTGGCTACGAGACCGTCGCCGGCCTCATCTTCACCGCTCTGGGGCACGTCCCCCAGGCGGGGGAGACGGTCGACACCCACGGTCTGCGCTTCACCGTCGAGGCGGTCGCCGACCGGCGGATCGAGAAGGTGCGCGTCGAGCGGCTCGCCGCCGAGGACACCGCCGCGGGGGCGGCCGGATGAGCGGCGACCCGGGCGTCCAGCCGGAGAGCGCCCCCGGCGGTAAAGCGGGGAGCGTCGCCTTCGTCGGGCGGCCGAACGCCGGCAAGTCGACCCTCATGAACCGCCTGCTCGGCGAGAAGGTGGCGATCGTCTCCGACAAGCCGCAGACCACCCGCCACCGGCTGGTGGGCATCCTCACCGCCGAGCGCGGGCAGATGGTCTTCTACGACACCCCGGGCGTCCACCGGCCGCTCCACCGCCTCAACCGCCAGATGATGGCCCACGCCGTGGACGCCCTGCGCGACGCCGACGTGGTCTGCGCCGTGGTCGACGCCAGCGAGCCGTTCGGCTCCGGCGACGCCTACCTCCTGGACCTCGTCGCCCGCACCGCCGGCGCCGGGGGCCCGCGGGTCCTCGCGCTCAACAAGATCGACCGCATGAAGAAGACCGACCTGCTGCCGCGCATCGGGCGCTACGCCGCGGCGGGGCTCTTCGCCGAGGTGGTGCCGATCTCGGCCCGCACGGGCGACGGCTGCGACCGCCTGCTCGACGTGCTGTGGAACGCGCTGCCCGCCGGGCCGCCGCTCTACGATCCCGAGCTCCTCACCATCCACCCCGAGCGCTTCCTCGCCGTCGAGCGCATCCGCGAGAAGGTCCTCGCGCTCGCCGGCGCCGAGCTCCCTTTCGCCACCGCCGTCGCCCTCGACCTCTGGGAGGTGGACGAGGCCAAGGACCTGGTGCGCATCTACGCCTCGATCCTGGCGGAGCGGCCGGGACAGAAGAGCATCCTGGTCGGCAAGGGGGGGCAGATGATCAAGGCGATCGGCACCGCCGCCCGCCGGGACCTCGAGGAGTTCCTCGGCCGGCGCGTCTACCTCGACCTCCAGGTCAAGCTCGAGCCCGGCTGGCGCGAGGACCGCGGCCTCCTCGCCGCCCTCGATCGCGACGTCGAGGTGCCGCTCGGGCCCGGCCCCGCGAACGAGGAGGAGGGGGATTAATCGACGGCGGCCGGTGATCCGGGTTGGCTCGAGCGGCGCACCGGGCGATTGCCGGCGCCGAAAGCCAGGACGGCAGAGTCGATGAGCGCGGAGGTCACCCATCGTCGCTCGATCGCTTCGGCTAGAAGCAGCAGCGTCGCCGTGCCGTCGCGGCCGACGCGCAGTCCGGTGAACGCGGCGAGCGCTTCACCCAAGAGGCGGAATACCGCGTCCGACTCGCCCTGAGCCAGTTGCAGCGCCGCAAGGTCGAGGCCTACCTGCGCTGCGCAGTAGCCGAGGCCCGCTTCATGGAAGCCGGCCTGCACCTGCGAGAGCAGCGCGATCGCCGCCTCGTCGCGCCCCAGTCCGGCGGCGATGCGCCCTTCGAGCCAGCGCTGCTTGAGCGCATTGAGCATTCCGTAGCAGGCCGGCCGCGCCAATTCGAGCAGCCGCGCCGCCTGCTCCGTCCGGCCGTCATCGGCGAGAAGCCAAATCAGATTGTGGACGCCGGCGGTGACCAGGTAGGGGTCGCGGCCCGGCTCGATCCACAAGAGCCCTTCGAGGAGCAGCAGGAGTCCCGTTTCGAGATCGCCGGCATAGCCGGCGTAGAGCCCCTTGCTCAAGAGCGCCCGGCCAGCGCGATGGGTGTCGCCGCGCTCGGCGTACAGGGCGTGGACAGCGTCGAGGAGCGTCAGCGCCTCGGCGAATTGGCGGCGCTCGTGGGCGAGCGAAGCGGTGATGTCCAGGAGGCGTGCGAGCAGAAACGTGTCGCCGCTCCCCAGCTCGGCGATGCGCAGGGCGCGCACCATCAGGGCCTCGGCGGCCGGAAGGTTGTCGGCCACCCGGTGGGCGTTGGCCAGCTCGGCGAGCGCCCGCGCCTGGAGGTCGGCGATCGCCAGCGCGCCGTAGCGATCGACGTCGAGGTTGTCGGCGACGAAGCAGGCGAGCTCGGCCGACTCGACCATCTTGCGTGCGTCCTCGTGGCGCAGCACCTCGCTGCGAGCGATGAGGGCCCGGCAGAGACGCATTCCGAGCCGGCTCTGCGGCGCCCGCGGCCTTGCCGTCGCGACGCGGACGGGCGAACGCGCGATGCCAGCCTGCTCCCTGCTCGCCCGCGACGCAGGCTTGGCTGTCAGCGGTGGGCCACCGAGCACGAGCTCGACCAGGGGTGCCATGGCGCGGCGGCAGCGTTGGCAGCCGCGGGCGAGGTGAACGACGACCGCGCGCGTCTCGTCCGCCGGCAAGGTGCCGAGAAGAAAGCGCTCCAGATGCTCGGTCGAGAAATGGTCGTCGCTCATCCCGCTTTCCGCTCCTGCCGGGGACCTGCGGCTCGTTCGCGAAGAATGCCGCATTGTCGCACACATTACGACCGATCGGAGCCCCGGGCCAATGCGCCTGGCGCGCCTTGGAGGCCAAGAGGGGCGGCCGGAGGGCGGCAGCCACCCTCCGGCCGGGCCTTACGCGCTAGCCGTTCGGGTCTAAGCCGCCGCCGGACGGCAGGTGGATGGGGCAGGTTGCCGTGGCCGCCGGCTGAGTATTCGGGTCGCTGCCCGGCTTTGCCTGGTCGGCTGCGGCCGAGCTGCGCAGAGGGCCGCCGCCCCAGAACGTGGCGAGCCAGGTGAGCGCCTGGCGGACTGTGCTCGGAGCGCCGGCGGGTGAGGCGGCGCGAGGACGGACGGTGCGGGATGCGGCGGCGGCCGGGACGGCCGAGGCCAGCGCCGCGGTGAGCGCCAGGGCGGTGAGCGTACGGGTGCGGCTCATGGGATTCTCCTCTCGGTGCGGGCGCGCCGGCGGCCTCGAATGGCTCCGGGCCCCGCGATTCCAGATCGACAGCGCCGGCGCCGGGCGCCGGTGCGAAACCTGCTGGATCTCCTGACAGACTAGAACGAGTGGCGCCCTCCAGAGTGACAGCCGGTCCGCGCGGCAGGACGGTGGCCCTCGCCGTGGCGGCCATCGCCGCCGCCGCCGCGGTCTACGCGGCGGTCTGGCCCCACGAGCTCGGCCACGCGCTCGCCGCCTTCCTCCTCGGCTGCCGCGAGGCGTGGTGGCCGGCGGCGGTCACCCCCTGGCTCGCCGGCAGCGGGCCGGGCCGGATCGATGCCGCCTGCCTCGCCTCGCGCGGCCGCCTCGCGGTCGCCGCTGTCGCCCTGGCCGGCATCGCCATGAACCTCCTCCTCGCCGCCGGAGCCACGGCTCTCGCCCGCCGGCCGCACCGGACCGGTATGTCCCTTTCACCTCTTGGACGGACTCGCCAGGTCTTCACCCTCCTGATCGCCCTCGCCAACGGCGCCGAGGCGGTCTCCTATCTAGTGCCGAACGCCCTCTGGCCGCGCGCCGACATGGCGACCGCGATCGCCACCGCCGGGGCCGGGAGGCTACCCTGGCTCGCGGCGGGGCTGATCCTCGCGGGGGCCCTCGCGTGGGCCCTGCGGGCTCCGCTCCGCGAGAGCGCGGAATCATTGGCCTCGCCGGCCCTGCCGGCCCGTTTCTGGCGCTGGGGGCTCGTGGTCTACGCGCTCGCCGTCGCGACGGCGGCGCTGATCTCGCGGGGGATGTACGGGTAAGCCGATCCTCGAAGGCGAGAGCTCGCGGCCCGGGCTGGCGATCTCACCGCGGCGGCGTCGCGGGCCGCTTCGGCGCTCCGACCGGCAGGAGATTTCCGTCGCCGATCACCTCGAAGCCGGCCCACCTCGCTGCCGGCGCGCCCTCGGCGATCAGCTCGCGCTGGGCGGCGCGGAGCGCCGAGGCGACCGACTCCCTCGCGCCGAGGTGGCGGTAGAAGCGCTCGAAGAGGGCCTTCGCGTCGGCGTCCTCGATCGGCCAGAGGCTGGCGACGACGGCGTGGGCGCGGGCCTGGAAGAAGGCGCGCGCCAGGCTCATCGGCCCTTCGCCGCGCAGGATCTGGCCGGCCGCGGTCTCGCAGGAAGCCAGCACCACCAACCGGCCGTCCAGCCGGAGCCCGAGGATCTCGCTGAACCGCAACTGGCCGTCCTCGCCGTTGCCGGGGCTCAGCCGGACGGCCGAGAGCTCCGGGTTGTCGAGGTCGATGACGGAATGCGCGGCGAGATGAAGGATGCCGTAATCGGAGAGCTTGGTGTGCTTGACGAAGGCTTCCGAGGCATCTAAGCCGGTGAACAGTCTGCTCCTCGGGAGGCTGCGGACGATCGTTGCGCCCTCCGCGCGGGCGCGGGGAAGCGGCAGGCCAACGCCGGGAGCGGCGATCACCAGTGCCGGCACGCTCGCCGGTGCTAGCCGCTCGCTGCGCCACCTCAGCAGCAGAGAGGAGGATGGCACGATCGAGATCTCGTAGCGCTCGGCGAGCCGTTTCTCTCCGGCCTTCGCGCGGAGCGCAGCCCACGGTAGCCTGTGCAGGTCGTCGTCCGGGACGATGGTGAGACGGCGCACGCCGGTGGGCAGCTCGTGAAGCGCGGGGGCGAGGAGCTGCCCGTAGAGGGCGGCGCACTTCTTGTCCTGCTGCGGGTCCTGGGAATCGCTCTCGAGCGGGGTGATGAGCTGGCTCACCCGATCTCGCAGGTCTTCTCGACCCGGCAGATGATAGGCACGCGGCGGCGCGCCATGCGTCACCACCGTCAGCCAGGATCCGCCCCCGAAGGCGCCCGTCCAATCTTTTTGGGGAGCGACCTGGAAGGAGAGGAGAGCTTCATCCGGGGCGAGGGCCGCCCTCACCTCGGAAAGGCTCGAAAACGGCTGGGCGAGCGGCGCTGGAGCCGGATGCTTGCGCTGCCGCTCGACCTCGGCTCGCCGGCGCGCGAGCTCGGCCAGGTCCTCTTGCGCGTACCTCCGCTCGCGGGCGGGGACGTTGCGATCGGCTGCCCGCCGTCGGACCTCGCCGGACGCGAGCAGGATGCTGCGGAGCCGGGAGGCGAGCTGCTCCGGCGATGGCGGCTCGGCCCCCGCTCCAGCGAGCGCTTCGAGGAGCGTGCGGGCGCGCAGGTGCTCGGCCACCGCGAACGCGTGGTCGATTCCCCCTTCGCCCCCGCCTGGCGGCTGGAGCAGGCGGCCCGCGAGCCAGTAGTAGTCGTCGGACCAGGTGGAGAAGCTGCCCGCCCGGCTCGCGGTGCCCTGTTCCTGACGAAGCCTTTCGATCTGCTGGAGCGCCTCCAGACCGTCTTCCCAGAATTTGGCCGGCGGGCGGGTGCGCCAGCTCACCCGCATGCGGGCTCCCCAGTAGTAAGGCCTGAAGACATCGCCAGCGCCTCGGTCCATCGCAGCCCGCGCTTTCTCAATCTCCGACTCGGCTCGCGGCGGGTCGGTCTCCGCGAGATGGCGTGCCAGGCCGCTCAGGCAGTAGCTCTTCTTGTCCTCGTCAGAGCCCGCCGCCGTGAGACAGTCGGCGAAATGGGCGGCCGACTCCTCGCCCTGGGTCAGCAGGCCAAGGATCCACTGAGGGTACAGAGCGTCGGGTGCCGTGCCATAGGCCGCGACGGAGCTCTCGGCCAGCTTTCGGATCTCTTCGGGCCGGAAGAGCTCGGGCTTCTCGGCGAAGGAATCGAGCGCCACCTCGAGGATTCCATATCGCGCCGCCGCCCAGTGGTATGGGTCGTGCCGTTGCTCGGCGAGGTCGGATAGCTGGAGGAACCATTTCCTCGCTTCGTCCCGGTGGCCGATCGCCCGGCTGAGGCTGCCCGCGGCGAATAGCCACTCACCTCGCGAGCTGTCGTGACCGGGCACTGACACCCAGGGCTCGATCGTTTCCAGCATCCGCTTCGCCTGCGCGAGGTCCCGAAGCCGTTTGGCCTCGGCGGCCGCCACCTCCGCGAGGAACGGCCTGTCCCCTGAAGCCTCGGCAGCCCGCTTGGCTCGCCGCAGCTCCAGAGCCGCTTCTTCGGCCTGCTGTCTGTTGCTCAGCTCTTCGTAG
>DATBQN010000365.1:0-4319 GCA_036560825.1 Thermoanaerobaculia bacterium | reverse complement strand
CGCCGAGAACGGCATCAGCGAGGTGTGGACGTCGGCGCCGACGAGGAGCACCGTCCGCGCCACGCCGGCGCGGATGAGCGCGTCGACCACCTGGAGGCCGTAGGCGAAGCCGGCGCACTGCTGGCGGATGTCGAGCGCCGGCAGCGCGCCGAGCCCCAGCTTCTGCTGGACGAGGGTGCCGATGCCGGGGAAGTAGTGGTCCGGCGTCATCGTGGCGCAGACCAGGTAGTCGACCTCGCCGGGCTCGACGCCGGCGTCGGCGAGGGCGGCGCGGGCCGCCTCGGCGCCGAGGTCCGAGGAGCCGACGCCGGGGTCGACGTAGAAGCGGGTGACGATGCCGCTCCTCTCGCGCACCCAGTCGTCGCTGGTCTCGATGATGCGCGCCAGCTGGTGGTTGTCGACCTCGTGAGGAGGGATGGCGATGCCGCTCCCCGCGAGAACGGCTCTGCGCTCGGTCATGCGGTCTCCGGTCTCCGGTCGCCTCGATGCGCGCGCGGGCTCGACCGGGGTGCCGCCGCTAGGGCTCGGGCGGCGCCAGCGGCACCACCGGCTGCTGCACGGGCCCGACGCTCGAGTAGGGCACCGTCAGCTCGCCCCGCTTGATCCAGCGGTAGATCTCCGCCGGCCGCTGGCCGTCGAGCCCGCTGCCGGCGTTCTTGCCGTAGATCCAGACCTCGATCGCCGACTCGCCCCGGCGCGGCGGGTCCTGGAACTCGATCTTCGGCGCCCTGCCGTAGAGGACGTAGATGGTGCCGCGCGGGGTCTCGTGGCCGGGCAGGCCGGCCTCGCCGTAGAGGCGGTCGGCCTGGGCGGCGCGCTGCTCGAAAGCGGCGAGGAGGGCGTTGCCGGGCTGGTCCGGCTTCGGGTTGCGCTTCTGCCAGAACTGGCGGATGAACTCCTGCGCCGCGGCGTCGTCGTTGAGCGCCAGGAAGGCGCCGATCTCCTGCGCCGTCGCCATCCGCGCCACCGGCCCCACCATCCAGGTCGAGTAGTCGGGCCCCAGCGAAGGGTTGGTGACCGCGGCGGCGCTCTGGCCGGGCGTCGAGGAGGTGCTCGCGCAGGCGCCGGCCAGCGCTCCAACCAGGACGGCGGCGGCGAGCGCCAGCGCGCGGACGAGCGGGCGGGTGCGGCTAGGTGCGGCGCAGCAGGTCAAGGAACTCCTCTCGCACGGGCTTCTGGTGGAAGATGCCGCGGATCGCCGAGGTGACGGTCACCGCGCCGGGCTTCTTCACCCCGCGCATCTCGACGCAGAGGTGCCGCGCCTCGATCACCACCATCGCCCCCTGCGGCTGCAGCTTCTCCTCGAGGCACGTCACCACCTGCTCGGTGAGCCGCTCTTGGAGCTGCGGCCGCTTGGCGTAGAACTCGAGGATGCGGGAGAACTTCGAGAGGCCGAGGATGCGGTCGTTCGGCACGTAGGCGATGTGGGCGTGGCCGTAGAAGGGGACGAGGTGATGGGCGCACATCGAGTAGAACGGGAGCTGCGTCTCCATCACCATGTGGCTGTAATGCTCTTCGTTGGGGAACGTCGTGACCCTGGGCTCGGCGCCCTCCTCGAGGCCGTGAAACATCTCGAGGTACATCTTGGCCACCCGCACGTCGGTCTCGGCGAGATTGGGGTCCGAGGCGTCGAGGCCGAGCGTCGCCAGGATGCCGCGCACGTGCTCGGCGATACGCGCGACCTTGCCCTGCTGCTCGGGGTCGAGCCCCTCGAGGTCGAGCGCGGAGGGACCGGGAGCGGAATGCTCGAGCACCGCCGGCCCCACCACCATGACCTCGTCGTCATCTCTCATCGGACTCTCACCTCCGCGGAGCCCTTCGCTCGAAGGGCAGATCCTATCTTAGAACGCGGCGCGGTCCCCGGAGCTTCCCGGCCGCTAGCAGGCACGGTAGAGGGCCCCGAAGAGCGCGCCGTACGCCGCGTGCGCGACGAGGGTGACGAGCGGCGTCCCGCGGCCGTAGTTGAGCCCCAGGAAGCCGGGCGGCTCGAGCTGGAGGGTGGGCGTGGGCCCGTGGTCCTCGGTCGCCATGCGCGGGTGGACGCTCGGCAGGAGCGGCAGCAGGGCGACGATGACGAAGAGACCCTGGAGGAGCCCGAGGAGCCCTCCCAGCCACCAGCTCGAGCGGCCGCTCGCGGTGAGAACCACGGCATAGGCGAGCGAGACCACCCAGCCGTTGACGAAGTGAAGGGCCGCGCCGACCACGTTGGCGCGATCGCGGTCGGGCGTGAAGATCGACCCGACGAGGAAGGGCATGCTCATCCGCGACAGCCCCAGCCCCTGCGCCGCCGCCATGACGAGGGTGAGCACGACGGTGGCGAAGAACCCCCAGAGCAGGGCGCCCGCCCAGTCGACGGCGCTCCAGCTCATGCCCGCGCCCCCGTCTTTCCGGCGGTGGCCGCGGGCGAGCTCCGGCCCTGGGCCTCGGCGATCGCCAGCGCCGCGTTGATCAGGCCGACGTGCGAGAACGCCTGCGGGAAGTTGCCCCGGAAGGCGCCCGTCGCCGGATCGATCTCCTCGGCGTAGAGGCCGAGGTCGTTGGCGAAGGCGAGCAGGTGGTCGAAGCGCGCCATCGCCGGCTCGACCTCTCCCCGCCGGGCGAGGCACTCGACGGCCCAAAAGCCGCAGAGGACGAAGGCGGACTCGCCGCCGGGAAGGCCGTCGCTCGCCGGCGGGTAGCGGTAGAGGAGATCGTCCCGTCCCAGCTCGCGCTCGACGCGGGCGACCGTCGAGGCGAAGCGCGGCGAGCCCTCGTCGCAGTAGCCGTAGATCCCGAAGAGGAGGAGTGAGGCGTCCACGCCTTCGCCGTCGAAGACGTCGACGTAGCTCGCCAGCGCCGCGTTCCAGCCGCGGCTCTCGATCGCCGTGCGGATCTCGGCGCGCTCGCGGCCGAGCCGCTCGACGTCCACCTGGACGCGGCCGCTCTTCGCCAGGTCGAGCAGCCGGTCGAGCGCCACCCAGCACATCATCTTCGAGTAGGTGTGGTGAAAGCGGCCGGAGCGCTTCTCCCAGATCCCCTCGTCCGGCGAGCGCCAGAGGCGGCAGACGAGGTCGCCCAGACGGGCGAGGAGGCGCGCCTGAGACGAGTCGAGCTCGCCTCCCCGCCGCACGAAGTCGGCGGCCGACTCGATGAGCTCGCCGTAGATGTCGAGCTGGAGCTGTCCGGCGGCGGCGTTGCCCACCCGCACCGGGCGCGAGCCGCGGTAGCCCGCGAGATGGCCGAGCTCGCGCTCCGCCGCCGGCTCCCTCCCGAAGAGGTCGTAGAGGGCGCCGAGCTCGCGGTGGTGGAGGCGGGTGGCGTCGAGGAGCCAGGAGAGGAAGGCCTTCCCCTCCTCCTGGTAACCGAGGTCGAAGAAGGCCGCGAGGGTCCACGAGGCGTCGCGGAGCCAGCAGTAGCGATAGTCCCAGTTGCGGCTGCCGCCGAGCTCTTCCGGCAGCGACGTGGTGGGCGCGGCGACCACCGCCCCGGAGGGAGCGTAGGTGAGGAGCTTGAGCGCCAGGATGCTGCGCAGGACGGCTTCGCGGCGCGCGCCCTCGTAGCGGCAGCGTCCGCTCCACGCCTGCCACCAGCGGCGCGAGCGCTCGAGCCGCACCTCGGCGTGCTCGCCGGCCGCCCCCAGCGGCGGGATGGCGGCCGGCGCGCCGCAGGCGAAGGCGAGCGACAGGTAGCGGCGCTCGCCCGCGCCCAGCGTCGCCTGCCCGGCGAGGCGCGTCCCGTCAGGCGATCCGCCGCCGGGCGCCAGCGGGATCTGGCTTTGCAGGTAGAGCACCTGGGGGCCGATCTCGAAGGCCCAGCCCAGCCGCCGTCGGTCGCGCGGCCGGGCCGGTCGGGCGCCGAAGTCAGGGCGCGGATCGCAGCAGACCTCGACCTCGACCTCGCCCTCCAGGCACTCCAGCTTGCGGAGCAGCTCGTGATCGGGCCGCGGCTCGCGGCGCCGCTCGGCCATGTCCGCCACGGCGAAGGCGTCGGTCAGGCGGAGGACGCCGCGCGCCGTCGTGAACGTGGTGGCAAGCAGATTGGTCCCCTCGAGGTAACGCCGGGAGACGGCGAAGGGACCGGCCGGCCGGATCGAGAAGCGCCCGCCGCGTTGGGCGTCGAGGATCGCCGCGAAGATCGCCGGGCTGTCGAAGCGCGGCGCGCAGAGCCAGTCGAGCGAGCCCGCCTTCGAGACCAGCGCCGCGCACCGGCAGTCCCCGACGACGGCGTAGTCGGCGATGGGAGCGTAGCTCGCCGGCAGGCGCTGCGGGCGGTCCGGCATGTCTGCTGAGATCCAGCAAGGTTCGGACCAGGATCGCCTCGCGCCGCTGATAGCATCGCGA
>DATBQN010000364.1:0-1811 GCA_036560825.1 Thermoanaerobaculia bacterium | reverse complement strand
GGGACGACGCCCGACGGCGTGACGGTGACGGCGCAGCTCTACTACCAGGCGATCCCGCCCTACTTCCTGCGGCAGCGCTTCGAGCAGGCGCCGAAGGGACCGGCGACCGAGCGGCTCTACTACCTCACCTCCGGCCTCGACGCCGCGAAGACGCCCTTCCCCGGCTGGAAGCTCCTCGTCGCCCAGGCGACGCCGGAGTAGCGAGCGGCAGGGTGGGCGCAAGCTCCCGCGCGCATGATAAAAATCCGCCCATGGCCAAGATCCAGCTCCCTTCCTCTCTGATGCATCTGGCGGGAGACCGCCGCGAGATCGACGTTCCCGGCGGCACCGTCCTCGAGGTGCTGCGCGGGCTGGTGGCGGAGAGCCCGTCGCTCTCGGGCTGGGTGCTCGACGAGCGCGGCGCGCTGCGCCCGCACGTCGCCGTCTTCGTCGACGGCGCGCAGGCGGCGGGAGATCAGCCGCTCGGACCCGCGGCACTCGTCCAGGTCGTCCCGGCGATCTCCGGCGGCAGTGAGACGGACCGCGAGATCGAGGTTCTCGCCGGCACCCGCAAGGGCCTCTTCGTGCTGCGCGGTCCCCGCGGCGGCCGGCTGCGGCTCGCCGCCCGCGTTTTCGCCGGCCAGCCGGTCGAGTACGCCGTGCGCGACCCGCGCACCGGCCGCGTCTTCGCCGCGGTGACCCACGGCCAGTATGGTCCTCACCTCTTCACGGCGGACGACCCGACGGCGCCGGAGGAGGCCTGGGAGCGCAACGCCGGGCCCGCCTTCCCCGCCGAGGCGGATGGCGCCGTCGAGCGGATCTGGGTCGTCGAGCCGGGCATCGAGGAGGGGGTGCTCTGGGCCGGCGTGGCGCCGGCGGCGCTCTTCCGCAGCGCGGACGGCGGCCGCACCTGGGAGCTCAACCGCGCCCTCTGGGACGAGCCGTCGCGTCCCGGCTGGCAGGGCGGCTTCGGAGGGCTCTGCCTGCACTCGATCTGCCCCTGGCCGGGCGAGCCCGAGCGGCTCGCGGTGGGCACCTCCTCCGCTGGCGTCTGGCTGACGGACGACAGTGGCCGCAGCTGGCGGCGCGGAGTCCGCGGGCTGGTGCCGCGCTACGTGCCCGAGGAGGCGCGGCCGACGACCACGATGTTCTGCATCCACTCGCTGCGGCGGGCGCCGCTCGAGCCGTCGACCCTCTACATGCAGTTCCACGGCGGCGTGTATCGCTCGGACGACGCCGGCGAGAGCTGGATCGACATCGCGCCGGGGCTGCCGGCCGACTTCGGTTTCCCGGTGGCGATCGATCCGCACGATCCGGCGCGCGCCTTCGTCATCCCCCTGGTGGCGGACTACGATCGCGTCACGCCCGACGGCCGCCTGCGGGTCTACGAGACGCGCGATCGCGGGGCCTCCTGGCGGGCCCTCGGCGAGGGGCTGCCCCAGAACGGCTCCTACCTGACCATCCTGCGCCAGGCGTTCGGCCACGACGGAGAGAGCCCGCTGGGGCTCTACTTCGGCGCCGAGTCCGGCGAGCTCTTCGCCTCGGGCGACGGCGGCGAGACCTGGGCGCCGGCGGCCGAGCGCCTGCCGCCCATCCTCTCGGTGCGCGCCAGCCGGCTCGGCGCCTGAGGATCGCGCCGATCCGATCGATCGGACCGCTCCGACCGTTCCGACCGCCGAGGCGTGTCGATTTCGTCGCGCCTCGTTCGTCGTCTCATCGAGCGCGGCCGTCAGAACCCGCTCATCAAACCATGAGGAGCCGATGACCATGAATCAGAAACGCGCCGTAGAGGTCACCTACTTCCTGCTTCGCGTCGTGGCCGGCCTGCTGTT
>DATBQN010000363.1:0-3601 GCA_036560825.1 Thermoanaerobaculia bacterium | reverse complement strand
CCCTCGCCGCCAGCCGCCTGGCGCCAGGCGGTGCTGATCGAGGAGCGCGAGCTGCCGCGCCCGGCCGGCGGGCCGATCTCCGTGCGGGACGAGCTCGCGGTGTCGGAGGGGTCGGCGGCGCCTCGCCGCGGGCCCCTCGGCGTCCTCGAGCCTCCCGAGGCCGGCGTGGGAGCCCGCGACGCCGCGGACGCCGCCTACGTCGGGCTGCGCAGCCGGCGCTTCAAGTACGTCGAGTACACGAGCGGGGAGCGCGAGCTCTACGACCTGCGGCGCGATCCCGACGAGCTCGAGAACCTCTGGAAGAGGGCCGATCCGGCGCTCCTCGCGCGGCTCTCGGCGATCCTCACCGCTCTCCGCACCTGCGCCGGAGCGAGCTGCCGCGCCGCCGACTCGGTCGCCGTGCCCGACCCCGCCGGGCCGTAAAGAAGGTTTTGTTGGACTGATGGATGAGCCGCGCGTAGTCTTCACGGGATGAAGAGGAGGTGATCATGACAACCCGCATGCGCCCGGCCTCACGCCTGCTCTCGCTCGCCCTGCTCGCCCTGGTCGCCTCCGGCCCGGCCGGCCCCGTCGCCGCGGGCGCCGCGGCCCGCCGCGGCGGGGCGGCGAGCTCCCGGCGGCCGAACATCCTCTTCGTACTCACCGACGACTTGGACCTCGACCTCGGCGGCTTCGACGCCATGCCGCGGGTCAAGCGCCTGCTGGCGGGCAAGGGGACGACCTTCTCGAGCTTCTTCGTCCCCATCTCCCTCTGCTGCCCGTCGCGCTCGTCGATCCTCCTCGGCGAGTTCGCTCACAACCATCGCGTCTACAGCAACGATCCGCCGGACGGCGGCTTCGACCTCTTCCAGAGCTTCAAGCACGAGGACGCGACGATCGCGATCGCCCTCCACGCCGTCGGCTATCACACCGCGCTCATGGGCAAGTACCTGAACGGCTACCCGCACGGCTTCCCGCACGACTACGTCCCGCCGGGCTGGGACGAATGGGACGTGCCGTCGAACGGCGACCCGTACAGCGGCTACCACTACGAGCTGAACGAGGATGGGCGGCTGGTCGACTACGGCAGCGCGCCCGAGAACTATCTGACCGACGTCCTCGCCGCCAAGGCGGCGAGCTTCGTCGCGCGGAGCCCCGAGCCCTTCTTCCTCTACGTCGCCCCCTACGTGCCCCACGCGCCGGCGACGCCGGCGCCACGCCACGCGAGCCTCTTCCCCGGCGTGCTGGCGCCGCGCACCCCGTCGTGGAACGAGGCCGACGTCTCCGACAAGCCGCTCCCCTACCGCAAGGTCCCGCCGCTCGGCGCCGCCGACGTGCGCTACATCGACGGCCTCTACCGCCGCCGTCTCCAGTCGCTCCAGGCGGTCGATGAGATGGTCGAGCGCCTGGTTGCGGTCCTCGCCGCCCAGGGGCGGCTGGCCGATACCTACATCGTCTTCACCTCCGACAACGGCTTCCACATGGGCCAGCATCGCCTCCGCCCCGGCAAGTACACCGCCTTCGAGGAGGACATCCACGTGCCGCTCGTCGTGCGCGGCCCGGGCATACCCGCCGGCCGGGTGGTCGACGCGCTCGCCGAGAGCATCGACCTCACCTCGACCTTCGCCGAGTGGGGGGGCGCCAGGCTGCGGACCGACCCCGACGGCCGCTCGCTCGTGCCGCTCTTCGGCACGGCGGGCGCGGCGGGCGCGCCGCCCGGCTGGCGCCAGGCGGTGCTCGTCGAGCAGCACGCCTTCACGCCGCCCCCCGCCCGCCGCGAGGCCGGCCCCGCGCTCGACCCGGCGCCGCGCCGCGGACCCGCCGGCCTCCTCGAGCCGCTCGACGCGGGCGACCGCGCCGGCCTCGGCACCCACCCGCTGTTGACCTACGTCGCACTGCGCTCGAAACATCTCAAGTACGTCGAGTACACCGACGGCGGGCGCGAGCTCTACGACCTGCGGCGCGATCCCTACGAGCTCCGCAACCTGCAGAAGAACGCCGATCCGGCGCTGATCGAGCGGCTCTCGGCGATGCTGACCGCTCTCCGCACCTGCGCCGGAGCGAGCTGCCGCGCCGCCGACGCGGCCGCCGTGCCGGACCTCTGAGCCGCGCACGCCGCCGGCCGGCCTGTGCCCCTGTGCCGGAGCGAGCGATATTTCCTCTTGACACAGCGTCGAAGTCCGCTATCTTTAATGTCGTGGAAGAGAACACGAGCCCCGACCAACCTCCGAGTAGTCCGGACATCGCGGTCGCCGCGATCGACCGGATCGCTCGGATCGATTCGATCGGTGCCTGGACCGCCCTGCCGGGTACCCGTGCCTCCCGCCACTCCCCCGCCTCCCTCATCGTCGCCACCGGCCCTCCGCATCGGTCCTCCCTCCCGAGGCCGTGGCAGAACCCTCCCGGGTTAGTGAACTGACCCCGTCATGATCGCGCCGCCCTCTGCGGGCTTGCCGCCGGTGACTCTGCCGGCCGGGGCGTCGGGTACCGGAGCGCCGTCGCCCCGGAGGCCGGCGCCGCGCGCCCCGGCGTTCTTCTCGACCACCAAGCTGGACCCTCATCTCCCGGCTCCCCAAGGAGGAGATCGCAGATGAATCGAGAGGCGTTCGCCTCGGTGCTGTCCGACACCGCCCGCCGCGAAGAGGTCTGCCAGGCTCTCGGCGTTCCGTACGACCCCGCCCAGTGGAGGGACTGGCGCTGGCAGATGCGCCACCGCCTGACCCGTCTCGAGCAGTTCGAGCGGCTGGTGCATCTGACCGAGTCCGAGCGGCGCGGCCTCGTCCTCGCGAGCGAGAAGTTCTCCGTCGCGGTGACGCCGCAGTTCGCCACCCTCATCGATCCGGACGACCCGCGCTGCCCGATCCGCCGCCAGGTGATGCCGGTCGAGGACGAGCTGGTGGTCGCTCCCGAGGACATGGCCGACCCCTGCGGCGAGGACCACGCGAGCGTCGTCGAGGGGCTCGTCCACCGCTATCCCGACCGCGTGCTCTTCCTCGTGCTCGACACCTGCGCCGCCTACTGCCGCTACTGCACGCGGAGCCGGCTGGTCTCGCAGGGCGAGCTCGAGCCGCTGGGGCACCGCGTGCAGTCCGCCCTCGCCTACCTCCGCGAGCACACCGAGGTGCGCGACGTGCTGCTCTCGGGCGGCGACCCGCTGCTGATGTCGGACGCCAGCCTCGACCAGCTCCTCGGGCGCCTGCGGGCGATCAAGCACATCGAGTTCCTGCGCATCGGCACCCGCATCCCCGGCTTCCTGCCGCAGCGCATCACGCCGGAGCTGGTGGCGATCCTCCGCAAGCACCGGGTGTGGCTGTCGCTCCACTTCTGCCACGTCCGCGAGCTGATGCCCGAGGTCGCCGAGGCCTGCGACCTGCTCGCCGACGGCGGCATCCCGCTCGGCTGCCAGACGGTGCTGCTGCGCGGCGTCAACGACTCGTCCGCGGCGCTGCGCGAGCTCTTTCACGGGCTGCTGCGGCTCCGCGTCCGCCCGTACTACCTCTACCAGTGCGACCCGGTCGTCGGCACCGCCCACCTGCGCACCCCGGTAGCCGAGGGCTTGCGGCTGATGGCCGAGCTCCGCGGCCACACCACCGGCTACGCGGTGCCGACCTACGTCATCGAC
>DATBQN010000362.1:0-5458 GCA_036560825.1 Thermoanaerobaculia bacterium | reverse complement strand
GTGCACCCAGCCGAGCGCCGCGAGCGGGAACTGCTTGAGCTCGTCGGGCGACAGCTCGACCGAGCGCTTGGCGTAGTCGAGCGCCTCGTCGAGGTCCTCCTCCATCTCCGCCAGGTTGCAGGCCATCTCGTAGTAGGCGATGGTCTTGGTGAAGTTGGACGAGCCCTCGTCGAGCAGGCGGCGGCCGATGCGGTTGCCCTCGCGGAACTTGCCCTGGCTGCGCAGCGCCTCGATGAGCGCCGCGTAGGCGGTCGCCTCCATCATCTCGCCGGGGTTCAAGTCGAGCACCTTGCGCGTCACCGCCTCGATCTCCTGGCTGCGGTTCAGGTGCAGGCAGAGGAGGGCGTAGGACATGAGGAGGGTCGGGTTGTCGGCGTCGAGGGCGAGCGCCCGCCGGTAGCAGACGAGCGCCTGCTTCAGGTTGTCGCGGGCGAGGAACTCCTCCGCCTTGCCGAACCACTTGCCGGCCTCGCCGTCGACCTTGGGGAGCGGCACGCCGGCATGGCCGGAGAGGTAGCGCACGAGGTCCTGGTACTGCAGCTTCTTGGGGTTCAGCCGCTGCGCCTGGCGGAAGGCCTCGAGCGCCTTGCGGTTCCAGTGGCGGTCGAGGTAGACCATGCCGAGCAGGTGGTAGGCGGTCTCGAACGCCGGGTCGTGGCGCACCGCCTCCTCGAGATGGCGGGTGGCCGCCGAGAGCTTCCCCATCTCGAAGAAGCAGCTCCCCAGCAGGTAGAGCGCCTGCGGCACCGGATCGAGCGCCGCGGCGCGCTCGAGGAAGAGCACCGCCTTGGCGAGGTTGCCCTGCCCGGCGTAGACGGCGCCGAGGCTGAAGTGCGGCAGGAAGGAGTCCGGGTAGAGCGCCACGGCGCGCTTCAGGCGCTCCTCGGCGCGCTCGTGCTCGCCGCGCTCGTAGTGGATCACGCCGCTGTAGACGAGCCCCTCGTAGTGGTCCGCCTTGACCTCGAGGACGCGCGTGAAGTAGGCGAGCGCGGCCTCCGTCTCGCCCTCGTTGAAGTGGGTCTCGCCGAGGAAGTAGGCGAGCTCGTAGTTGTCGCGGTCGAGCTTCCCGGCCGCCTCGAGGGCCGCCACGGCGCGCTCGATGTCGAAGGCGAAGAGGGCGTACTCGGCGTCCTCCAGGTGCTGCAGGAAGACCTTCCGCCTGTCGCCGTGGTAGAGGGCGGCGATGCGCTCCTTGATCGCCACGAAGCGCTCGCGCTTCTCGAGGGCGAGGAGCTGGTAGTCCATCTTGGACTCCCAGAGGTCGTTCCACTCCTCCCAGCCGACGAAGCTCTTCTGCTCGAGCAGCTCGCGCAGCGCCGTCAGCCCGGTCTGGTTGATGAGGATGTTCTTCTCCTGCTTGTGGAGGGCGCCGAGGAGCTGGCGCACCGTCTCGGCGGTGCGCTTGACCGCCTCCTCGAGGATCGAGATGCGCTCGAGCAGGTGCTCGTCGAAGGAGAAGCTCTCCTCCGCGTTCTCCTCGTAGCTCTCCTCCTCCTCGGCGACGACGCCGGAGACGACGAGGAGCTTCTGATGGCAGCGCACGCAGAACTCGACGTCGTCCCCGTTGAGCGCGCCGCAGACCTGGCAGTACATGGAATGTGCCCGCGAGCCGGGCGGCTCGGCCCGGCTCAACTCTCTCCGTAGGTGTAGAAGCCGCGGCCGGACTTGCGGCCGAGGTAGCCCGCGTCGACCATCTTCACCAGCAGCGGGCAGGGTCGATACTTGGGGTCGCCGAACCCCTCCTGCAGCACGCGCAGGATATCGAGGCAGACGTCGAGGCCGATCAGGTCGGCGAGCGCGAGCGGTCCCATGGGATGGTTCATCCCCAGCTTCATAACCGCGTCGACGGCCTCGGCCTTCCCCACCCCTTCGTGGAGGCAGAAGACGGCCTCGTTGATCATCGGCATGAGCACCCGGTTGGAGACGAACCCCGGCGCGTCGTGGACCTCGACCGGGGTCTTCCCCATGCGGCGCGAGGCGGCCTCGACCGCCGACCAGGTCTCGTCGCTCGTCGCGAGACCCCGGATCACCTCGACGAGCTGCATCACCGGCACCGGGTTCATGAAGTGCATGCCGATCACCCGGTCGGGCCGGCCGGTGGCCGCGGCGAGGCGGGTGATCGAGATCGAGCTGGTGTTGGTGGCGAGGATCGTCGCCGGCGGGCAGGCGCGGTCGAGGTCGGCGAGGACCTTCTCCTTGACCGCGAGCTTCTCGACCACCGCCTCGACGACGAGGTCGGCGGGCGAGAGATCGGCCAGCTCGGCGCCCGAGCGGATGCGGCCGAGCGCGCGGTCGCGCTCCTCGGGAGCGAGCTTTCCCTTCCCCACCAGCCGCTCGAGCCCCTTGCCGATCTGCGCCAGGCCGCGCGCCAGAGCCGGCGCCGCGGAGTCCACGAGGATCACCTCGAAGCCGGCATGCGCCGCCACCTGCGCGATCCCGTGGCCCATCGTCCCCGCCCCCACCACCCCGACCGTCCTCACCTCCGACATCCTGACCCCCTGCTCCGCGCCTGCCCCCCCTGCCCGCGTGCCCGTTCCCGCACCCGCCGTGGAGCGATCTCTACCGATCTCTAGGTCGGGGTGCGGCAGAAGAGATGAAGCGTACGGGAAGGGAGGACGGGGGTCAACTTGGCTACGCCGTCTCCAGGTCGAACCAGGGCTCGCGGCGCCCGAACTTGGTGGAGAGCGCGGCGCCGACGCCGATGAAGCTGGCGGCGGTCCAGCTCCAGAGGCCGATCCAGGGGATGAACTTGAGGGCGCCGAGGAGGAGGAGACCCCAGGTCGCGGCGGTGAGCGGACGGATGCGGCGGTGGACGAGGTGGAGGGCGAGCCAATCGCCCAGGGCGTAGAAGACGGCGATCATCCCCCAGAGCTTCAGGACGATCGCCAGGAGGACCACCAGCACGAGGAGCGGCACGCCGATGAGGGCGCCGGCGAAGGCGGAGAGGAAGAGGGCGGTGAGGAGGATGGCGAGGACGCCCGTCAGGCCGACGAAGAAGCTGCGGAAGGGCTCGCGGCGGACGTTCTCGGCGGTGCTCAGCACCTCGCGGCCGCTCACCGCGAAGAAGAGGAGGAGGAGCGCCGCCCAGGCCGCGAGGAGGGCGACCTTGGCGCCGAGGACGAGCGGCGAGGTGGCGGAGAGGCCGATCGCCGGCCCCTCCATGAGGGTCAGCCAGGCCGACGACGCGGTGGGATAGGAGACCGAGCGGCCGCCGATGCGCGCGCCCGGCGCGGCGTCGATCATGCCGCCGAGCGCGTAGACGTCGCCGTCGACCGCGGCCGACGGCGTCAGCCGGGCGCTGCCGCCGAGGACGATGACGTCTCCCGCCACCCGCCCCGAGACCTCGATCGAGCCCTGGAGGGCGGCCACGTCCGAGAGCGCCTCGCCGGCGACCACCACGTCGCGGCCGATCGCCACCAGCTGGTGGCGCGCGGTGCTGCCCTTCTCGAGGACGAGGGCGACCTTGCGGAACGGGAGGCTCGCCGCGCGCGGCGCGGGCACCTGCAAGGCCGCGAGCGGCGCTGCGGCGAGGAGCAGGGCGGCGGCCCAGCGGAGGGCGGCCGTCACCGCAGCACCTTGAGCAGAGAGGGTTGGGGCGGAAGGCTCATCGCGGCCCCAATCATAGGCCCGAAATCCCGGCCAAGCTGAGTGTCACATCGACGATGTCTTGTTGTCGAGAAGGCGATGGATCTCGCGTCCCTCCCCCCTGGGGGGGCGGCGGTTGGGACAGGGGGGAGGACAGGAGGGGGGCCGGTGCGGTGACTCTGTTAGCGAAGCCGCCCCCATCCTATCCTTCCCCCTTCCCCAACCTCCCCCCTCCCAGGGGGAAGGAACCCAAAGCACAGTCGGAAGGCGTCGATCGGCGCCGAGCAGGACGAGCGGCACGACAAAGCCGAGGCCGTCCCCAGGCTCACCGCCGCCCGGCCGGTCCTCTCGGACGGCGCTCCGGCGCCGCGGCGGCGGCGCGGCGGCCGCGGATGAGGGCGACGACGAGGAGGTCGAGGCAGACGACGCCGACGGCGAAGGCGGCGAGCAGCAGGCGCGAGCTGAAGAGCTCCGCGACCACCAGGCCGATCGACTTCCAGGAGGCGCCGAGGAGCCCCGCGCCGGCGGTGATCGCCGCGCGCACGAGGCCTAAGACAGCCGCGCCGACGCCGAGGATCGAGGCGGCCGGGATCTCCCTTCCGGCGCCGGCGACCCCGCCGTGCGAGACCGCGATCCAGGGCAGCACGAAGGCGAGGGCGGCGAGGAGGGCGAAGACCGCGACCGGCAGGCGCCAGGCGCGCGGATGGCGCGCCTCCCAGCCGGTCGCCGGCAGCGCCGCGAGGACGCCGGCGGCGAAGTCGGCCCGCACCGGCAGCCGGCCATGCTCGAGGAGCTCGGCCATGCGCAGCAGCTCGCGGCGCTCGGCCTGGCAGCCGGGGCAGGAGGCCACGTGCTCCTCGAGCCGGCCGCGGCGGTCGGGCGGCAGGCCGCCGTCGGCCTCGAGGTTGAGCCATTCGCGGAAGGTGTCGTGGTCCGGCGTGTTCATGCTCATCCCTGTCCCGCCCGCCGCCGGCGACGCCGGCCGCGGAAGTCGTCCGATCGCTCGGAATCGGGCGCGATCGTTCAGTCCGTGATGTAGTCCCGCAGCTTCTCCTTGAGCATCTGACGGCCGCGGAAGAGCTTGTTCTTCACCGTGCCGAGCGGCATCCCCTTCATGCGCGCGATCTCCTCGTAGGCGAGCTCGGCCATGTGGCGCAGGAGGATCAGCTCGCGGTACTCCCAGGGCAGCCCGTCGATGGCGTCCTGGATGGCGTCGCCGCGCTCGCGGTTGCGCATCAGGCCGTAGGGTCCGCGATCGTCGGACGGCAGCTCCCAGTCGCGGCTCTCGCCCGCGGCGTCCTCGTGCTGCAGCGGCACCAGCTTCAGGCGCCGGCGCCGGATCTGGTCGATCGCCGCGTTCTGCGCCACCCGGAACAGCCAGGTGGAGAACTTGTACTGCGCATCGTAGCGATCGAGGACCTGGTACACCTTGACGAAGACCTCCTGCGCCATGTCGTGGGCGTCGTCGGCGTTGCGCAGCAGCCGAAAGAGATAGTTGACGAGGCGCCCCTGGTAGCGTCCGATGAGCTCGCCGAAACGCTCCCGGTCGCCGCCGAGGACGGCAGCCACCAGCTCCTCGTCCGTCGGCCCCGCGCCTCGAATCATGGTTGGATACGCAAGCTCGTAGCCAAGGTTGCAGGAGGGTGCGGAGAGCCCCGGCGTCAATGGCCCCGGCCCTGCAGCCAGCGGCCGGCGAGGAAGATCGCCGCGCCGCAGCCGGCGACCCAGAGCTCGGCCTTGACGGCGCCGTTGACGAGGCCGACGAGGAGGGCGGCGCCGACGATCACCAGGGCGAGGAGCTGGAGGAGCCAGCCGAGTCCGGCGAGCATCGGCAGGGGCTGGGCGCTCAGCGCTGGGGCTTCGGCACGCCCGG
>DATBQN010000361.1:0-7451 GCA_036560825.1 Thermoanaerobaculia bacterium | reverse complement strand
GGCCTCGCCGACGCGCTGATTGCAGCCACTTCAGTCGATCGGGGTTCGTCGTTGGTGACCTTCAACCGCCGCCATTTTCCAATGCTGCCCGAGGTAGTGATCCCTTACCCGCGCGGTTGAGCACCGTTCGAGGCGCTTTTCGAGATCGGCGCCGTGCTCGACCGTTTTGACGCCGCGGGGATTTCACGCCGCGCCCGTCCCTCGCGCCACGACAGATACGCCGGCAGCAGCGTGATCGCCACGAGCGAGGTCGAGAGCGAGCCCAGGATGGCGACCTTGCCGGTCGACTGCAGGCCGGGGTAGTGGGAGAAGATGATCGACCCGAAGCCGACGAGGGTCGACATCGCCGCCGCGGCGACGGCCTTGCCGGTCTCTCTCAGGCCGAGCTCGAGGTCGGCCTGCGAGCGGCCGCGCACCTCGCGGTAGCGGTGGACGATGTAGATGCCGTAGTCCGTCCCGATGCCGATGATCATGGTGGTGACGAAGATGTTGATGAAGTTCATCTGGATGCCGAGGAGCGCCATGCCGCCGACCATCCAGACGATGCCGACGAGGAGCGGCGAGAGCGCCAGGAGCGCGTCGCCCAGGGAGCGGAAGTCGAGGCCGAGGATGATCGCCACCAGGACGGTCCCCAGGATGCCGGCGATCCAGGCGTCGTGGAGCACCAGCGAGCGCACGCGCTCGTTGATGACGTTGACCCCGGAGACGATCGCTCCCGGCCCCAGGTCGCGCGCCAGGGCGAGGACCTGCGGCGGCGCCTCGCGCCGCCAGCGGTTGGCGGGCGGGTAGAGGTAGAGGGCGGCCTTCCATCCCGCGGGCGTCTTCTTGAGGTAGCGGTCGAGGAGCAGCCGCGTCTGCTTGGCGCCGTCGAAGTCGGCGAGGCCGATGGGCCCCGAGAGGTTGACGGCGCGGGAGAAGAGCTCGAGGCCGGGCGCGAACGGCGCCGGGCGCATCCCCTGCTCGCCGACGGCCCGGTCGAAGCTGGCGCGGATGCGGGCGAGGTCGAGGGTGCCGCTGCGCCGCTCGCGGTCGAGCCAGGCGAGCGCCTGCTCCTGCTGCTCGCGCGGCGGGATGAGCGAGGTCACGCCGGTGTAGCCGTAGAGGATGCCCTCCGCCGCCAGGCGCTGCGCGGCGCGGGCGGCGCGGGCGGCGCGGTCGATGGCCTCCTCCGGCGTCGCGCCGGTGACCTCGACGATCATGTAGTCGAAGCCGGAGCCGAAGTGCTGCCCCACCTCGACGGCGACGTCGATGCCGCGGTTGCCGCGCGGCCGCATGGTCTTCATGCTCTCGTCGAACTGGATGTGGGTGGCCGCGGCGAGCATCCCGGCGGTGACCGCGAGCCCGGCGGCCAGGGCGACGAGGGGCCGGCGCATGCAGAACGCGGTGAGCCCCTGGGTGCCGAAGCTGTGGAGGAAGAGCTTCGGCTCGCTGCGCTTGCGGCGGCCGCGGTCGGCGCTCCAGGCGAGCATCGCGGGCAGCAGGAGGAGCACCGAAGCGGCGCAGAAGAGGATGCCGGTGCCGGTGAGCAGGCCGGTCTGGCGCAGGCCGAGGAACTTGGTGAAGGTGAAGGCGTAGAAGGTCGCCGCCGTGGTCACCGCGCCGGCCACCACGGCGCCGCCGCAGGCGCCGCCCATCTCGGCGAGCGCCGTCTCGAGGTCGGCGCCGCCGCGGCGCAGCTCGACGTAGCGCCCGTAGGAGACGATCACGAAGTCGATCCCCAGGCCGATCAGCAGGGCGGCCACGATGCTGGTCGCCGACGACAGCGAGTCGAAGGCGACGGCCGCGAAGCCGAAGGTGAGGACGAGCCCGCAGAGGAGCGGCCCGAAGGCGTAGAGGAGCGCCCCCAGCCGCCGGAAGGCGAAGAGGAAGAGGAGGAAGACGCCGATCGTCGAGGTGGCGACGTTGACCAGCATGTCGCGGCGGATGAGGGCCTCGTCGCCCTGCGCCGTGAGATACGGGCCGCCGACGACGACCTGGGGAGCGGGAGGGCCGTCCGCGCCGGCGATCTCCCGCCAGCCGGCGAGCGCCCGCGCCACCGCGCGGTCGGCCTCAACGGCCAGGCGGCGGTCGAAGCGGACGTCCTGCGGCGGCCGCACCGGCTCGGCGAGGAGCAGGAGGAGGCGGTGGTCGCGCGACAGATAATAGCCGCTCGTCCAGTCGACGTTGAGCGAGCCGCGCGAGGCGTTCAAGCGGCCGAGGAAGATCGTCGAGAGCCCCAGGGGATCGAGCTTGGCGAGCTCCTTGACCACCATGCCCTGCGGCGTCAGCAGCTGGCGGCGGAGCTCGGAGACGTGGGCGCGGAGGCCGGCGTCGGTGAGGCGCGCCGCGAGCTCGCGCCGCCCGGTGTCGTCGAGGAAGAGGATCGCCTTGGGGAAGAAGGTCTGCAGCAGCTCCTGCGGATCGCCGATGCGGTGCTCCACGTTCTTGATCTCGGGGATGGCGCGGAGCTCCCCCGCCAGCCGGTCGACGAGCGCCTCGTAGGGCTCGACCACCGCCCCCTCCGGCAGCCGCACGGCGACGAGCAGGAAGGTGTTGGCGCCGAAGTCGTCGAGCGTGCGCAGGTAGTCGGCGACCACCGGGTCCCGCCGCGGCAGCAGGTTCAGCATGTCGGTGTCGAACGTCAGCCGCGTCATCAGCAGGAGCGCCGCGGCGACGAGGACGGCGAAGGCGGCGAACACCGCCCGGTAGTGCCGGCGGGAGAACAGCGCGAGGCGCGAGAGGGGGCTCGCGCTCATTCCTGGAAGGGCGGGATGGAGGGGCCGGGAGCATCGCGAGCGACGGCTTGGCCGCTCACGATGAGGCGGCCGAAGCGGACGAAGTACTCGACGCCGGAGTACACGGTGACCGCGAGCGCCACCCAGAGCGAGATCGGCGCCAGGTGCCGGAACTCGCCGAGCTGCTGATAGATGATGAGGAGGGAGATGGAGACGATCTGGACAATGGTCTTGACCTTGCCCGAGAGCCCGGAGGGGATCACCAGGTGCTCGGCGCCGGCGAAGCCGCGGAGCGTCGACACCGCGAACTCGCGCGCGATGATCACCACCACCATCCAGGCCGGCACCAGGGTGTGGTCGAGCTCGACCAGCGAGATGAAGGCGGCGGAGATGAGGATCTTGTCCGCCGCCGGGTCGAGCAGGGTGCCCAGGCGGGTGACCTGCCGGCGCCGCCGGGCGAGGAAGCCGTCGAAGAAGTCCATGATCGCGGCGAGCAGGAAGAGGCCGAGGCCGACGAACTCCTTGCCCTCGAACTTGGTGAGCAGCACCACCACCAGGGGCGGCACGAGCAGGATGCGGCAGAGCGAGAGCAGGTTGGGGACGTTCAGCATGGCGGCGGGACGGTGCGGCTGCGGCCGGATTCTATGCCGGTTGCCGGCGCCCGGCCTCGGCGCATAGCCCTTCCTCAACGGGACGGGTGGCGAGCCTCGAGACCGGGGGCTCCGCGGGGCCGCTACTTGTGCGCGTCGAGCGCCGTCGTAAGGAGCAACCGCGAGCCGGCGGGCCGCGTGAGGTAGATCCTACGCACGCCGGCGGTCATCGCGAGGCCGCGGGCGGCGAGCTGGCCGCCGAGCCGGGTGAGCTCGACCTGGCGTCCGGTGTAGAGCGAGAGGATGTGGCGCACGTAGTCGCGGGTCTCGGCGTAGGGCGGGATGCCGCCGTGCCTCTCGACCGGCTCGGGGCCGGCGTTGTAGGCGGCGAGGGCGAGCTCGACGCTCCCCTTGAAGCGGTCGAGGAGCCGGCGCAGGTAGGTGATGCCGGCGCGCAGGTTCTCCTCGGGGTCGTAGGGGTTGGCCACCGAGTAGTCCCGCGCCGTCTCCGGCATGAGCTGCATGAGCCCCATGGCGCCGGCGCGCGAGAGCGCCTGCGGGTTGTAGCCGGACTCGACCTGGATGACCGCCTCGACGAGCCGCGGGTCGAGCTGTTGGAGGCCGGCCTGGCGGGCGATCAAGGGGAGGAGCCGGGTGTCCGGCACCGCCACGAGCCGGCCGGAGACGCGGCGCGCGCGCTGGTCGGCCGACTCGTTGAAGATGACCTTCCGCCCGTCCACGCCGAGCCCCACCCGCACGTCCGCCCGCGCGGAGGTCACCGCGAGCGGGCACAGCAGGAGGACGATGGAGGCGAAGGTCCTGGTCTTCACAGCGCTCCCTGCGCCCGGTGGCGCCAGCGCGACGACATGACTGAAAGCTGCTGGCCGCGCATCCTAGCGCGCCGCCAGCACTCGCGCAAGGGACGACATCTGGTGGGCGGGATGGACGTCGGGCGCTACGGGTAGGGCAGATCGCCTCGGTCTTCGTAGCAGGCTAGAGTTGACCCCCATGCCCGCCCGCGGATGGCAGCGACTGGTCTCGGACAGCGGTCTGGACGGCGGGTGGATGCCCGCCTATTCGGAGTTCATGCCGGCGCCCCGGCTGGGCGTCAGGCCGTGCGGCGACGTCGATCCCCGGCTCTTCGCCGCCGGCGACCCGTGGGGATGGCGGGTCACCGAGTACGAGGAGGCCCTCGAGCTGCGGCCCGGGATGGCGCAGGTCGCCGCGCAGGTGCTCCACGCCCTCGGCCGCCTCGGTGCCGGCGAGCCGGCCCCGGGGATCGGCCAGCGACAGCTCGAAGGGAATCCCTGCTGGCCGGAGGAGCTGAGGCGCCGCGGCGCGCCGCCTCACGAGCGCTGCGTCCTCCTCCTCCCGCTCGCCCTCGCCCGCACCCAGGACGACATGGGGCGCATCCGCTGGACGCTCTTCGGCGCCAGCGAGCAGGGGCCGGAGCGGGCCTTCTGGCGCGGCTTCTGGACGGCGCCGGAGCGCGAGCTCGACGAGGCCCTCGGGCTCGCCTTCTTCGCCCGCCTGCTCGCCGCCGCCTGCGGCGAGACGACCACCGATCTCCGCCGCGCCGGCTGGCGGCTGCTCGCCGGGGACGGGTCGGGCGCCGGAGAGCCCGGTCCCCGGCTCCGGCGGACGGCGTCCCTGCCGAGCTGGACGGAGCCGTTCCTCTGGCAGCCGGGTCGATCGCTCCGCGGCGTGCGCTACCTGCTCACCTTCCGGCCCTTCGCGCGCCTGCCCGCCGCCGTCCGGGGCGCCTACCTCGCGGGCGACCTCCATCTGCTGCCCTTCCCCGGCAGCCTCCTCTACTGGGGCGCGCCCGCCTACGCGGAGCTCGCGCGCGAGCTGCCGTTCGCCCGGCAGATCCCGCTCCTGCACTCGATCGAGCGCCACGAGGGCCCGCACGGCCTGCGCGTGCCGCAGTCGGGCTGGATGCACGAGCCCCGTTCCTCCGGCGAGGGCGCGCCCGAGGCCTCGCTCCACGGGGAGGTTCGCAACACCTACCAGCGCACCCACCGCTGGGCGCGCGTCCATCGCCACGAGGACCAGCTCGTGGTCGGCGCACGAGAGGACCGCGTGGCCCGCGTGCTGTTCAGCGCCGCGGCCGACGACGTCGGCCTCTACGACAAGCCGATGGCGCGCAACGCCCAGATCTGGACGCGCGACTTCCACCTCCTGCTCGACGGCCCGCGCGCCGGCCGCGAGGAGATCGTCCGCGCCGGCGAGCGGCTGGCCGAAGGCGGCAGCTTCGGCTACCGCTTCCTCTATCCCGCCATGCGGGTCGGCCGGCACGAGGTCTACTGGCACCGTCCGCTCGTGGCGCACCGGACCGCGGCGGGCGAGCCGGCGCTGGTGGCCGATCCGCCGCTCGGGTATCTCACCGCCTACGACGCCGAGCGGCCGGACCTCTCCCGTCCCCTCGAGCTCTGGCCGCGGCTCCTCGCCCGCCCGCCGCACGTGACGGCCGTCGAGCAGCTCCGGCAGGTGGAAGGCGCCGGCCCTGGCTACCGCCGCGACCTGGTGAACGTGAGAAAGCTCCTCGACGCCGCGGAGCTCGCCGGCGGCCGGCCCCTCGACCCCGGCTTCGCCCGCGCCCTCCTCACCCTTCCCAGGGAGGAGTCGCTGGCGGACTGGCTCGCGGGCCTCGCCGGCCGCGCCGAAGAGCCCGCGGCCGTGGCTCCTCTCGTGGCAGCTCTCCGCGCCGCGCTCGCGCCGGCCGCCGATCCGGGCGAGGCGGAGCCGCTCACCTTCGAGCGCACCGCCGTCCGCTCCTTCGAGACCGCGTACTGGAGGACGATCTCCGGCCTCGCCACCGGGCGCTTCGTCAACAAGGACAACGCCGACTGCGTCCTCGATCGCGCCACCCAGCGGCGGCTCGCCCACCGCGGCCGCGACCTCGAGCGCCTGGGCGACTTCCTGCTCGGCTATCACGAGCGCACGATCGCGCGCGCCGGCATGGAGCGCCGGGCCTTCGCGGGGTCGCTCCCCTTCCGCTGGCGCACCGACTTCGACTTCTCGTGGTCCGGCGGCTGGAGCCGCAACCAGACGGGGGCCGCCGAGGAGCGCGATCTGATCGTGGTGATCCCCGGCCGCGACCGCTCGCGGGCGGTGGTCATGGCCGACCACTACGACACCGCCTACATGGAGGACGTCTTCGGCTATCCCAAACGGAAGCAGGGCCCGCGCCTGGCCGCCGCCGGCGCCGACGACAACCACTCGGCGACCGCCGCGCTGATGCTCGGCGCCCCGATCTTCCTCGACCTGGCGCGCGTCGGCCGGCTCGCCTGCGACGTCTGGCTGGTGCACCTGACCGGCGAGGAGTTCCCCTCCGACTGCCTGGGCGCGCGCCACCTCGCCGGCTGCCTGATGCGCCGCGAGCTGGCGGTCGAGACAAGGCGCGGGCGCCGGCGCCGCGACCTCTCGGGCGCCCGCGTGCAGGGCCTCTACGTGCTCGACATGGTGGCGCACAACAACGACAAGCGCCGGGACGTCTTCCAGATCTGTCCCGGCAGCGGCCCCGAGTCGCTCTGGCTCGCCTACCAGGCGCACGTCGCCAACCGGCTGTGGAACGACCGCGCGCCGGAGTGGAACCGCCGCCACCGCCGCGGCCGCCGGCGCGGGGTCCGCAGCGCCGACGGCCGCACCGTGCCGGGCATCGCCCTCCACCCGCGGCTGCTCGGCGAGGTGCGTCCGGCGATCGATCCCCGCAGCACGCTCTACAACACCGACGGCCAGATCTTCTCGGACGCCGGCGTCCCCGCGGTCCTCCTCATGGAGAACTACGACATCGACCGCCACGGCTACCACGACAGCCACGACACGATGGAGAACATCGACCTCGACTACGGCTCCGCCGTGGCCGCCATCGCCATCGAGGCGGTGGCGCGGGCGGCGACCGAGGAGCCGCGTTGGTGCGCATTCTGAAAGCTCGTAAGATACTTTCACACGGCCGGAATCCCTATGCGAGCCTTTGCCATCGCGACCTGCATTGCCCTCGCGTTTGCCGCGCATCTCCTCGCCGACTGTGCGCCACCGAAGCTCCTGCGCATGGTCATCCAGGACGGAAGCCCGGGCGTCCCGCCAACCAGCTTCACTGCTCAGCCACGCGTGATCTACCGGCTCGGCTCGAAGCAGGCCCGGA
>DATBQN010000360.1:0-4955 GCA_036560825.1 Thermoanaerobaculia bacterium | reverse complement strand
TGCGCCCGTCCTCCTCGAAGGTGATCCGCGCCAGGCGGCCGACGAAGCGCGCGTAGTCGCGCGGCCCGTAGAGCTCGCGGTCGAGGCCGGGCGAGCTGACCTCGAGGACGTAACGGCTGGTGCCGAAGTCGACGACGTCGAGGAGCGCCGAGACCTGCTTCGCGACGAGCTCGCAGTCGCCCAGCGAGACCCCCTGATCGCCCTCGGGGCGGTCGAGGATCAGGCGCAGCACGTTGCCGGCGAGCTCGACGTGGGCGAGCTCCAGACCGGCCGAGCGGGCGATGGCCGCGAGCTCGCCGGCGAGCTCGGGATCGACCGCCCGCGGGCCGCGCGTCTCCGCTCTGCTTCCGTTCATCGCCTCGCCAACAAAAAAAGTGGGCGCTACGCCCACTCTGTCCTGCGGTCAGGGCAAGCTGGCCAGGCTGAATTGTATCCGAACGGTGACGAGGCGGCAAGCGACCGGCCGCGAGCGTGCCAATCTGGCGTGACCGCTCCCTTCAACAGCCTCGCTCCCTGGGGAATTTCAATGGCAGGACCCTTGCTTACGAGTGACATGAGAGTGATTCATCGAAAGGAGCCTACCGCAGTCATGAACAATCCCCGAAGCCGTCAGCTCGCAACGATCTTGCTCGTCGTCGGCGCGGTTGTCTTCGGCATGGTGCTCGCCGGGGGTCTCGAGCTGACCGTTCCTGGAAATACCGCTCAGCAGCCCTCGACCCTCTCGGCGACGCAGCTCGCCGCCAACACCAGCGCCGTGGCGAGCCGCGCCCTCCCCGGATTCGCCGACCTCGCCGAGGCTGTCGACCCGGCGGTGGTCTCGATCCAGGCCGCCACCATCGAGAAGAGCGGCTCCTCCTCGCGCCGCCGCGGCGGCCAGGGCCAGGGCCAAGGCCAGGATCCCTTCGAGTTCTTCTTCGGCCCCCGCGGGCGCGGTGACCAGGGTCCGGGCAATCCGCCGCAGGAGTTCCGCTCGGATGCCGGCGGCAGCGGCTTCGTCATCAGCTCGGACGGTCTCGTCATCACCAACTACCACGTGGTCGAAGGGGCGTCCTCGGTCAAGGTCCACCTCAACAACCGCGACTACCCGGCGACCGTCAAAGGCACCGACCCGGCGACCGACATCGCCCTTCTGAAGATCGACGCCGGCAACAACCTGCGCTACCTCGAGCTCGGCGACAGCGACCGCCTGCGGGTGGGCGAGTGGATCATGGTGGTCGGCAACCCGCTCAACCTCGACAAGACGGTCACCGTCGGCGTGGTGAGCGCCAAGGGGCGGTCGATCGGCATCAACGACGTGTCGTTCGAGAACTTCATCCAGACCGACGCGGCGATCAACTTCGGCAACTCCGGCGGCCCGCTCATCAACATGCAGGGCCAGGTGGTGGCGATCGCCACGGCGATCAACTACGGGGCCGAGAACATCGGCTTCGCGGTGCCGGTCAACACGCTGCGCGAGATCCTGCCGCAGCTGCGCAAGAGCGGCAAGGTGAGCCGCGGCTACCTCGGCATCCAGATCTCCAACCTCGACTACCAGACGGCGCAGGCCTTCGGCCTCAACTCCACGGACGGCGCCCTCGTCGGCCAGGTGGAGGACAACACCCCGGGCTCGCGCGCCGGCATCGAGCACGGCGACATCATCGAGACCGTCGACGGGCACTCCGTGAAGACCACCCGCGATCTCATCAACTACGTCTCGGACCGCGGGCCCAATGCCACGGTGGCCCTGGGCATCCTCAGGAACGGCAAGCAGATCGAGAAGCGCGTCAAGCTCGGCGAGCGGCCGTCCGACGTGGCGCCGGCGAGCAACACCGAGGAGGGCCACGAGAGCGGCATCGATTGGATGGGCATCCAGTACCAGAGCCTCAACGATGACATCCGCTCCGGCCACGGCATCCCGGACAACCTCTCGGGCGTCGTGGTGACCAACGTGGCGCCGACCAGCCCGCTCTACGACCAGCGGGTGCGGCCGGGCGACGTCATCACCGAGGTCAATGGCCAGTCGGTCAAGGGCGTCTCGGAGTTCGAGCGCCAGGTGCGCGGCATGAAGTCGGGCAGCTTCCTCCGGCTCTACGTCCTCCGCCCCGCCCCGCCCCAGGCCGGCAGCAACAAGCCGCTGCCTTTCTTCGCGGTGGTCAAGGTGCCGTAAGCAGGGACCACCCCCGCGGTTCTATATAGAGAGGCCGGTCCGGCAACGGGCCGGCCTCGAGTTTTTGCGGCCGAGACGGCGCGGCCCTTTGCTAGACTGCCGCCCGGCATGGCCAAGAACGACAGCTTCCGCGCCTCGGTCCTCATCGTCGACGACGAGGCGGCGATCCGCGAAAGCCTGCGCATGATCCTCGAGTACGAGGGCTACCGGGTCGACGAGGCGGCGGGGGCCTCGCAGGCGTTGGCCAAGGTCGGCGAGCGGCAGCCGGACGCCGTCGTCCTCGACATCAAGATGCCGGGGATGGACGGGCTCGAGCTGCTGCGCGCCTTCCGCGAGCGCGGCTACGAGATGCCGGTGCTCGTCATCAGCGGCCATGCCGACGTGGCGACCGCCGTCGAGGCGACGCGGCGCGGCGCCTACGACTTCTTCGAGAAGCCGCTGCAGCGCGAGCGCGTGCTGCTGTCGCTCAGGAACGCCACCGAGAGCGCCCGGCTGGCGGCCGAGAACCGCACCCTCCGCCCCGAGGCCGAGGCGCTCATCGGCACCGCGCCGGCGGTGAAGCGCCTGCGCGAGATGATCGACAAAGCGGCGCCCACCCCGGCGACCGTCCTGGTGACCGGCGAGAGCGGCACCGGCAAGGAGCTCGTCGCGCGCGCCATCCATCGCCTCTCGCCGCGCCGCGACCGCCCGATCGTGCAGGTCAACTGCGCCGCGATCCCCGAGGAGCTCATCGAGTCCGAGCTCTTCGGCCACGAGAAGGGGAGCTTCACCGGCGCCGTCCGCCGGCAGACCGGCAAGTTCGTCGCCGCCGACGGCGGCACCATCTTCCTCGACGAGATCGGCGACATGTCGGCGCGCACCCAGGCGAAGGTCCTCCGCGTCCTGCAGAACGGCGAGGTCGAGCCGGTGGGCGCCGAGCGCACCGTGCAGGTCGACGTGCGGGTGGTCGCCGCCACCCACAGGAACCTCGCCGAGGAGATCGCCGCCGGCCGCTTTCGCGAGGACCTCTTCTACCGGCTGAACGTCATTCCGGTCCACACCCCGGCTCTCCGCGAGCACCTGGAGGACGTGCCGGCGCTCGTCGACTACTTCGTTCGCCGCTACACCGACCAGAACAACTACCGGCCCAAGGAGTTCGCGGCCGAGGCGCTGGCGCACCTCCAGGCCCTCCCCTGGAAGGGCAACGTCCGCGAGCTCAAGAACCTCGTCGAGCGCCTGCTGATCCTCGCGCCGGGGGAGATCATCACCCGCGAGGACGTCATCGCGGCGACCGGAGGGGCGCGGCCGGAGCTCTCCTCGGCGATCATGGCGATCAAGACGCTGCGCGAGTTCCGCGACCTCTCCGAGCGGCTCTTCCTCATCCAGAAGCTGGAAGAGAACGGCTGGAACGTCACCCAGACCGCGCAGGCGATCGACACGCCGCGCTCCAACCTCTACAAGAAGCTCGAGCAGTACGACATCCGCCGCGAGACGCCGAGCGGTGCCGCCGAGAGCTGACGGCCGGGTGGGCGACCTGGACGGGATGGACCCCGGTGCCGGGCTCGACGTCACGCGCCTCCTCGAGGCGAGCGGAGCGCTGAAGCACGGCCACTTCCAGCTCTCCTCGGGCCTCCACTCGTCGGCGTACGTGCAGTGCGCGCTCCTCCTCGAGCTGCCGGCGCGGGCACGCCAGGTGGGGGAGGCGCTCGCCGCAAGGCTGCGCGACCTGGCGCCCGAGTCGATCCTGTCCCCGGCGCTGGGGGGCGTGATCATCGGCCACGAGGTGGCGGCGGCGCTCGGGGTGTCCTTCCGCTTCACCGAGCGCAAAGGCGAGGGGATGGACCTCCGCCGCGGCTTCGCCCTGCGGCCGGGGGAGCGGGTGGCGATCGTCGAGGACGTGGTGACCACCGGCCGCTCGACGAACGAGGTGGCGGCGCTCGCCGCGGCGCAGGGAGCGGAGGTCGTCGGAGTCGGCGCCATCATCGACCGCAGCGGGGGACGCCACCCCTTCGCCCTCCCCTTCCGCGCTCTCCTCGAGCTCGATCTGCCCTCCCACGAGGCCGCCGAATGCCCGCTTTGCGCCGCCGGCGGCGCCCCCGAGAAGCCGGGCAGCCGGCCGGGCGGGACCGCCGCCGCGCGCCGGTGACCGGCTGCCCGCGACGCGGAGGCCTTCCGGAGCGAAAACGAGCCGCCCTTTCACGCCGGAAGAGATCCCGGGCCACTCCTTGGCCTTCCCGGGCGAAAATAAGCCGCCCTTTGACACCGGAGGAGATCCCGGGCCACTTCTAGGCTTCCCGAGCGAAAACAGGCCTGCCCCTTCACGCTGCAAGAGATCCCGGGCCACTTCTGGCCCTCCCGGGCGCAAACAAGCCGCCCTTTCGCGCTGCAAGAGATCCCGGACCCATGCCTGGCCGCGGGGCGTGATAGCTCGGCGAGCAACTCTCTTTTCCCAGGAGGAATCATTCCCCGCGTCCTTTCCCGCCTGGCTCCGGTCTGCCTGCTGCTCGCCACCGTCGCTCTGCTCGCCGTCCCTGCCGCCGCGCAGAACCATGCCGCGGGCACCCTCACGGTCGTTCGACGACGTGCCGTACGGTTACGACGCCACCTTTAGCGCGCAGATCGAGCCGTTGAGGTAGAGAACTGGGCAGCCCGGGCGGGAGCTCAGGAGCCGTTCGAGCGACACCTTGCCTTAGTGAGGGCTCTCAAGCCCTCCACCGCGCAAGGAGATCGCCGATGCTCCAATCCTTCCGCTCCCACCGCCGCGCCGTCGTCGCGCTCGCCCTCGCCGCCGCCCTCGCAACCGCCCTTCTGCTCGCCCTTCCGGGGGCTT
>DATBQN010000359.1:0-8085 GCA_036560825.1 Thermoanaerobaculia bacterium | reverse complement strand
GGATGAGCAGGTAGGAGATGATGAACGTCACCGCCACCGAGATGATCGACGTGAGCCACACGAGGAACGTGAGCGGCGCCTCGAAGTTCATCTTGTCGGCGGTGCCGTAGCGGGCCTTCGCGATCGCCTCGTTGATGAAGTAGGAAACGCCGCTGGTGACGATCATCATGACGCGCATGACGAAGATCCAGACCAGGAGCTGGGTCTGGATGACCGGGTTCGCTACCGCCAGCAGGATGAAGGTGATCAGCGCGACGCCGGTGACGCCGTAGGTCTCGAAGCCGTCCGCGGTGGGGCCGACCGAGTCGCCGGCGTTGTCGCCCACGCAGTCGGCGATGACGCCGGGGTTGCGGACGTCGTCCTCCTTGATGTTGAAGACGATCTTCATCAGGTCCGAGCCGATGTCGGCGATCTTGGTGAAGATGCCGCCGGCGATGCGCAGGGCGGCCGCGCCCAGCGACTCGCCGATGGCGAAGCCGATGAAGCAGGGGCCGGCGTAGTCGCGCGGCACGAAGAGGAGGATGCCGAGCATCATCAGCAGCTCGACGCTGATCAGCAGCATGCCGATCGAGATGCCGGACTTCAGCGGGATCGCGTAGGTCGGGAACGGCTTGCCGCGCAGGCTGGCGAAGGCCGAGCGCGAGTTGGCGAAGGTGTTGATGCGGATGCCGAACCAGGCGACGCCGTAGCTGCCCGCGATGCCGATGAGGCTGAAGAGCACGATGACGACGACCTTGGTGGCGTCGAAGTGCCGGAGCCATCCGAAGTAGACGACGATCACCGCGCCGATGAACGCCTCGAGGATGAGGATGAACTTGCCCTGGGTGACGAGATAGGTCTTGCAGGTCTCGAAGATCAGCTCGGAGATCTCGCGCATCGAGCGATGGACGGGCAGGTTCTTGAGCTGCACGTAGGTGACGAGGCCGAAGAGCAGCCCGAGCAGGCAGACGACGATGCCGCCCTCGAGCAGGCTGCGGCCGTTGAAGCCGAGGAACGAGACGCTCGAGAGGTCGGGCATCACCAGCTCGGCCTCGCTCGCCGAGGCCGGCGCGACGGCGAGGAGCGCGGCGACCGCGGCCATTCCCAGGAGCAGGCGCGTCTTCAGGTGCGGACCGTTGCGGTCAGTGCTGGGTCGTGAGGACATGGTTCCTCCAGATCGATGAAGGGAGAGCGCGGTCTTCCGCGGCATGGATACACCCGGACCGCCTCCGGCCCGGGTCGTTTTCGGGCGATCTCGCTGGCCGGACCGCAGGTGCGACCGCTGGTCCGACCACGCTGGTAAACCAGCTATGGATTCGGGTGGCTCGCAGGCCCCGGAAGAGCCGAGCCAGGTTGAGCCGACAGGCCTCCGGAGCGCCGAACCGGCTGCGCACGTTATCACAAGCTGCGGCGGCCGCTCGATAGCTTTGCGGCTATACTGAGGGCATCTCTTAGCGTTTCGTCACGTCCGCCTATCAGCGGTCCGCAGCCCCATGGAGGCAGAGGTCGGGATGAGCCCCCTGCGCGAGATCACCGAGCGCTATCGCCTGGAGAAGATCGTCAAGTCGACGCGCTCGGGGAGCGTCCTCCGCGCCACCGACGCCCTCGGCGGCGGCACCGTCGCCGTCAAGCTCGTCGCCCTCGGCGCCGACCCGGCCGCGGACGGCGAGCGCTTCTCCCGCTTCGCCGGCGCCCTCGCCGCCCTCGAGCATCCGAGCCTGCCCGTGCTGCGCGACTTCGGCCTCACCACCGACGGCTCCGCCTTCCTGGTCATGGAGCATCTCGAGGGACGGAGCGTCGCGACGCTCGCGGGGACCGATCCCAAGCGCATCCTCACGGCGCTCGCGCCCGTCGCCGAGGGCTTGGCGCTCCTCGCCTCGCGCGGCCTCTCGCACGGCAATCTCTCGCCCGACAACCTCTTCCTCGACACCGGCCGCGGCGAGGTCAAGATGCTGGGCCTGGGCACCGCCCTCTTCCGCATCCCCGGTCCCGCGGCGGGCGGCGACAACGCCCGTTTCCGGGCTCCCGAGGAGCTGGCGGCGCAGGCTCCCGCCCCCGCGATCCCCGCCGCCGCCGACGTCTACTCCTTCGCCGCCGTCCTTTGCTATCTCCTCGAGGTGGCGCTGCCGAGCGGGGAGCTCGGCGCCGCCGAAGGGCCGGAGGTCTCGCTCCCGCTCTCCCTCGCCTTCCAGCTCGAGGACGTCGAGCCGCTGCGCCGCTTCCTCGCCGCTGCGTTCTCCCGCCGGCCGGAGGAGCGCCCCAGCCTGAACGACGCGCGCGAGGCCCTCCAGCGCGCCATTCACGGCGCGCCCGCCGCCGCGCCGACCATCGAGGAGACCCGGCCCGCCTTCTTCCCGGATGAGCCGGTGGTCTCGCTTGCGCCGCCTGATCCCGTACAGCCGCCCGCCGCCGCGGCGCCACCCGCCGCTCTCGCAGAAGGGGATGGCCTGCCGTCCCTGGACGAGTGGATGGCCGCACCAGCTCTGTCGTCGCCGATCGAGGCATCGCCGGCGCCGCCGCTCCCGTCGCCGCCATCCGCTGCGGCGGCTCCTCCTGCGGCAACCCCGCCGCCGCCCAAGATCGCCATCCCGGAGCCGCCGAAGGTCGCAATCCCGGAGCCGCCGAAGGTCGCGATCCCCGCGCCGATCAACCCCATCGTGCCGGCGCCTGCCGCGCTCCCCGAGGAGGACGACGAGCTCCTCACGCCGATCACCGACGACATCCTCGAGGCGATGACCTCGCCGCCCCCGAAGCCGGCTCCGCCGCCGCTTCCTGTCCCCGTCGCCGCCTCCGAGGCGGAGCCGGCCGCGCTCGTCGGGGCCGCCGCCTGGAAGGCGCGTCTCCTCAAGCCGGTGCCGCTCGCCGTGGCGGGCGCCGTCCTCCTCCTCGCCGTCCTCGGCTCGGTGCTCTGGTCGCGCTCCGCCGCTCCGCCGCCCGCGGTAGCCGCCGCTCCCGCCGCTCCGCCGAAACCGGTGCCGCTGCCGCCCCCGCCGCCGGCCGAGCGGCTGCTGGCGGCCGAGGCCGCGCTCGCCGCCGGCAACGACCACGACGCGCTCCTCGCCCTGCGCTCGATCACCCCGGCCGAGCAGCGCTCCCTGCCGGCCGACGCCTGCCGGCAGATCCAGAGCCTGGAGGAGATCCTCGCGCTGACCGCGCCGGCGCGCCTCGCCGCCGATCTCCAGAACGGCTGGAAGGCGGGGAACCTCGACCTCCTCCGCATGGCGGCGCGCGACGCCATCGACCAGCCCGGCGCCGTCGCCGTCCTCCCCGCCGCCGCGCGCGATACCCTCGACCGGGCGCGCCGCGCCTCCGAGCTCTACGATCTCGCCGAGGCGGCGGCGAGGAAGGGCGACACCCCCGGCACGCTCGAGCACTTCGGCGAGCTCGGACATCTCATCCCGTCGTTCCACGACGGCTCGGGCCTGCGCGAGAAGGCCGCCGCGGCGGTCGACGCCGAGGCCGCCAGGCTGGTCAAGGACGCGCGCTACGAGGAGGCGCTGGCGAAGCTCGAGCCGCTGCGCCAGAGCTGGCCCGACCGGCCGGGCCTCAAGGCCGAGGTCGACACTATCCGCGACCAGGAGAAGAACGAGCAGACCCTCGTCAACCTCCTCGCCGAGGCGGACAACGCGGAGAAGCGGAGGAAGCCCGACGAGGGGATCGACCTGCTGAAGAAGGTCAAGCCGACGCCGCACCTCGAGGCGCCGTACGCCGCCGAGATGACCCGCCTGCAGGCCCTCCTCGAGCGCGTGGACGGCCGCCCGCCGACGGTCGAGATGCGCGACGGCTACGTCCTCGACTACGACCGCGGCACGGTCGCCAACCTCTCCTTCCGCATCCGCGACGACTACAAGGTGACCGACGTCAAGGTCTTCGCCCGCGCGAGCGGCGGCCGCATGGTCGAGCTGCCGTACAAGAAGGACGGCTTCGTCTACGACGTGGCGATCGACCCCAGCTTCCACCAGAACGGCACCGTCGACTTCTACGTCGTGGCGAGCGACTACTCCGGCCACGAGGGCACCCTCGGCAGCAAAGAGAAGCCGCTGCAGCTCAAGCGCCGCAAGGGGTTCCGCGAGAGCTAGCTAGCGCGGGCCGCTCGAGCAAGGCGGGCGCTCCGAGCACCCTTGCAAAATACTCTCGCTGCCTTAGACTCACGGTATGACCAAGACGGAGCTGGAGCGACAGGTCCTGGAGCTACCGGAAGGCGAGCGGTTGGAGGTCGCCGAGGCGATATGGGCGAGCCTCTCCGAAACTCATCCGCTACCAGCCTGGCAGAAGGACCTCCTCGACGAGCGGCTCGCCGCCAGCGAGGCCGGGCCGTCCAAGGACTGGGAGGACTTCAAGGCCGAGGTCTGGCGCACCTCCCCTTGATGCGCGTTCGCATCGGTGCGGCGGCGCAGCGGGACGTCCTCGAAGCACAGGCCTGGTATGCGGCGCAGCGTCCGGGGCTCGATCTCGAGCTGCGCGCCGAGCTGGATCGCACGCTGGAGAACATCCGTCGCGCGCCGGAGGCTTTCCCGGTCCTCTACAAGCAAGCGCGGCGAGCCAATCTGAGCAGGTTCCCTTACGGGCTGTTCTATGTGATCCGAACCGACTGCCTGTTCGTTCTCGCCGTGGTGCGTCACGCACGTCACCCGCGACACTGGAAGCGCCGTACCTAACGGAAATCCCAGCACCTCTTAGTTAGTTTTAGCCGAGGATCGGCAACCGGCCGATGCCCGCGTCGGCCGGCGCGGCGACGGCGGTGGTCTCGGGGGTTTCCTCGGCGCTCTCGCCGGGATTGAGGAAGCGTTTGGTCTCCAGGTTGTACTGGCGGGTGTAGAGGGCATGGTAGCGGCCGCCTAAGGCGAGGAGCTCCTCGTGGCGGCCGCGCTCGACGATCTGCCCGCCCTCGAGCACCAGGATGGTGTCGGCGCGGCGGATGGTCGAGAGGCGGTGGGCGATGACGAAGGTGGTGCGGCCGCGCATCAGCTCGGCGAGCCCCTCCTGGATCATCGCCTCGCTCTCGCTGTCGAGCGAGGAGGTCGCCTCGTCGAGGATCAACAGGCGCGGGTCGGCGAGGATGGCGCGCGCGATCGCCACCCGCTGGCGCTCGCCGCCCGAGAGCTTGACGCCGCGCTCGCCGACGATCGTCTGGTAGCCCTCCGGCAGCCGGCCGACGAACTCGTCGCAGCGCGCGATCTGCGCCGCCCGCAGCATCTCCTCCTCGGAGGCGTCCGGCCGGGCGTAGGCGATGTTCTCGAGCACCGTCCCGTCGAACAGGAAGTTGTCCTGCAGGACGACTCCCAGTTGGGCTCGATAATCCCCCAGCTTCACATTGGACAGGTCGTGGCCGTCGACCAGGATGGTCCCCGCGGTGGCGCGGTGGAAGGCCGCGACGAGCCCGATCAGGGTCGACTTGCCCGATCCCGAGGAGCCGACGAGGGCCGTCGCCGATCCCGGCAAAGCGGCGAAGGAGATCCCCTTGAGCACCGGGGTGTCCTTCTGGTACTCGAACCACACGTCCTGGAACTCGACCGCGCCGAGGATCTCCGGGAGCGGCTCGCGGTCGGCCTCGCCGGCGTCCTCGCGCACCTCGTTGAGGATCTCGCGGATGCGCTCGAGACCGGCGAACGCCTCGGTGATCTGGCTACCGATGTTGACGATCGAGATCGCCGGGCCGACCAGCAAGCCGAGATAGAGGGTGAAGGAGACGAAGGAGCCCACCGTCATCCGATGCGCGAGCACCTCGTTGCCGCCGATCCCCATGATGGAGACGCCGACCACCCCGAGAAGGAGGGCCGAGACCGCCGAGATGAGCGAGAAGCCCGTCATGGTGGCGGCGACGTTGCGGAACAGACGATGGACGCCTTTCGTGAAGACCAGCGACTCCCGCCGCTCGGCGCTGTAGGCCTTGACCACGCGGACGCCCGAGAACGACTCGGTCAAGCGCCCCGAGATCTCGGCGTTGATGATCGAGCGCTCGCGGAAGAGCGGGCGGAGGACCTTGAAGGCGTAGAGCAGGACGATCGAGAAGAGGGCCAGGACGCAGACGGCGACGAGCGTCAGCTTGAGCGACAGGTAGCAGAGGATGCCCACCGCGAGGACGGCGGTGAAGAGGCCGCCCGTCATGTCGACGAGCCCGGTGCCCACGAGGTTGCGGATGCCCTCGGCGTCGGACATCACGCGCGCCAGGAGCACCCCCGTCTTCGTCTGGTCGAAATAGCCGACGGACAGGCGCGCCACGTGGCGCTGCACGCGGCTGCGCATCTCGGTGATCGAGCGCTGCGCGGCCTTCCCCAGCACCTGGGCGAGGGCATAGGAGGTGATGGCCTGGGCGATCGTGGCGATGCCGGCGGCGGCGATAAGAAGGGGCAACAGCTCGCGGTGCCCCTTGCTGATGACGTCGTCGAGGAGGTACTTCGAGGTGCCGGGGAGGACGAGGCCGGCCAGACGGTTGATCGCCATGAGGCCGAGCCCCAGCGCGAGCCGGCCCTTGCGCGCCTTGACCAGGTCGGCGGCATCCCTCCAGACCTGCGCCAGCCTGAGCCGGCTCTCCTTCTTTGCTTCCTCGGTCTTCTTCTCCCGCGCCGCCTGCCGAGCGCGCTCCGCCTGCTTCGAGGACACCAGACCCCCGAAGAGGCCGGAGCGGACCGGGCGGGTCGCCGCCGCGGCCGCCGTCTTGGCGATGGCGGATTCGCTCACGGAGGCGTGAACAACTCCGGGCTCCGGTTCCTTCCCGGCGCGCGCCGTCTCGCCGCGGCGATGAGCAGAGCGATGGAGACGACGGCGCTCGCCAGGGCCGCCGCGGCGCCGGCGACGATGCCGGGAGGGCGATAGACGAGAGTGAGGCGCGCCGTGCCCGAGGGGACGCGGACGCCCAGGAAAGCGCCGTCGACGGTGAGGGTCTGCGCCGGCCGGCCGTCGGCGCGGGCGCGCCAGCCGGCGATCGCGGGGATCGAGGTCGCGACGAGGGTCGCGCCCGGCGGCAGCGCCAGGGCGGTCGACCCCGGCGAGGCGGCGAGGACGCCGACCTGCCGCACGGCGCCGGTGAGAGCAGAGGGCGCGAAGCCGCGGGCCTCGTCGGCGAAGAGGGCGACGCGGCCGGGATCGTCCATCGTCGCGAGGAAGCCGTCGATCCCGCCGCGTCCGACGATCACCGCCGAGCCGGGCACGAACCAGCGCGGCAGCGCGCCGGGGTTCTCGTAGAGATAGAAGGGGGCGTAGCGCTCGCCGCTCGCCAGCCGCAGGCGGCGGCTCGGCGGCAGGGCGACGCTTCCCACCACCGCGCGGACGCCGAGGAAGCGGAGGAGCGGGTGGTCGACGTGGTCGAACGACGCGAAGTAGCGCCACATCGTCGGCTCGTAGCCGAAAGCCTGGGCGAGGACCGCGAGGTAGGGCGCCGGCGCGAGCGGGTTGTGCGGCCGCGGATCGGCGATGCCGTAGAACGGCAGCAGCGACGGGTAGACGAGGAAGAGCGCGCCCACCGCGCGCGACGCCCGCGGCCCCTCACCAGCGCCCGCCAGCCGGGCGACGTCGTCGATGAACGGCGTGCGCGGATAGAAGAGGCTCGAGTGGCCGGCGGGAAGGAGGTCCCGCGACCAGGGGACGAGGTCGAGGAGGAGCGCCGCGCCGAGGAGCGCCGCCGGAGCCCACCGGCGGATGCGGTACCGGCTCGGCTTCGGGCCGCCGAACGCAGAGAGCGCGACGGCCGCGGCGATGAGCGCCCAGAGCCCGGCGGCCGGCCAGAGAGGCCCGACGGCGAGGCTCGCGCCGGCGGCGAGCGCGAGGGCGATCCAGACGGCGGCGCGGCGGCCGCCGCGCGCCTGGAGGACGGCGTCGAGGCCGAGCCCGCCGGCGACCGCGAGAGCGAGCGAGCCGACGAGGAGAAAGCGCTCGTAGGCCAGGGCGCGGAGCGGCCGCGCCGCATAGAGCGCCGAAGACAGCGGGACGAGCTTCGCCGCGAGGAGGAGCGCGACGGCGGCGAAGGCGAGGAGCGGCGCGGCGCGGCGTGCCGCCGAGGGCCGGCGGTTCCGAGCGCCGAGGCCGCCGGCGAGCGCGAGCGCGGCGCCGGCGAGGGCGACGAGCCCGGTGTAGCCGCTCGCGGCGTCGATCCAGTCGAGCGGACCG
>DATBQN010000358.1:0-5051 GCA_036560825.1 Thermoanaerobaculia bacterium | reverse complement strand
CCCAAGGAGCCGGTGGCGCCGCCGCCGACGGCGCGGGCGGCGATCACCGGCCAGCCGCTCGGACCGGCGATCGCGGCGGGGCCCGACACGCTGACGCTGCTGCCGCCCGACACCGACGTCATCCTCGGCCTCTGGCGGACCGAGGCGCTGGTCACCGGCAAGCGGATCGCCAAGGTGGTCTTCTCGGTCGACGGCAAGGAGCAGCTCATCCGCACCCACGCGCCCTACACCGCCGAGGTCCGCCTCGCCCAGTTCCCCACCGAGCAGGTGGTGCGCGCCGAGGGCTTCGACGACAAGGGGAAGTCGATCGCCGTCGACGAGGTGGTGGTCAACCAGCCGCGGGGCGGCTTCCGGGTGACCATCCTCGACCCCCCGCGCGGCCAGCACAAGGGCAAGGTGACGGCGCGCGCCGAGGTGTCGGTGCCGGAGGAGCGCCGGGTCGACGAGGTCGAGTTCCGGGTCAACGACAAGCCGGTCGCGACCCTTACCCGGCCGCCCTGGGAGGCCGAGATCGAGGTGCCGAACGAGGAGACCGTCTACCTCTCGGTCGCCGCCAAGCTCGACGACGGCAACCGCGCCGAGGACACCCGCTTCCTGCGCTCGCCCTCCTATCTCGAGGAGGTCAACGTCGACCTCGTCGAGTTCTACGTCGCGGTCACCGACTCGGCGGGCGAGCTGGTGCGCGGCCTCACCGCCAAGGACTTCCAGCTCCTCGACCGCGGCAAGCCGCAGCCGATCGCCAAGTTCGAGCTGGTGGAGAACCTGCCGCTCACCCTCGGGCTGATGATCGACACTTCGGGCTCGATGGCCTCGTCGCTCGCCGAGGCGGAGCGCGCCGCGACGGGCTTCCTCTCCAAGGTCGTCAAGCCCAAGGACCGCTGCTTCGCCCTCACCTTCTCGGGGCGGCCGGTGCTCCGCATGCCGCTCACCGACGACGTCGAGGCGGTCGCCCATTCGCTCGACGACCTCCAGGCGGTGGGCTCGACGGCGCTCCACGACGCCCTCGTCCACAGCCTCTACTACTTCCGCGGCAGCCACGGCCAGCGCGCCCTCGTCCTCCTCTCGGACGGCGACGACACCTCGAGCGACCTCACCTACAAGGACGCCCTGGAGTACGCGAAGCGGAGCGGCGTCGCCGTCTACGCGATCGGCTTGAACGTGCCGATCACCAGCATCGGCATCCGCAGCAAGCTCTCCGGGCTCGCCGAGGAGACCGGCGGCAGGGTCTTCTTCATCGGCCACGCGACCGAGCTCGCCAACGTCTACAGCCGCATCGAGGCGGAGCTGCGCAGCCGCTACCTCGTCGCCATCAACGCCGACCGCACGGCGGGCGACAAGGGGTTCCATCCGGTCGAGGTGAAGGTGACGAGGAGCGGGCTGCGGGCGCGCACCGCGCGGGGCTACTATCCTTAAAGCCATGGAGTGGCGATGAGGATCGGCCTCCGGCGGACGCCGGCGACGGCGTTCCTCCTCGCCGCCATCGCCGGCGGGTTCCTGCTCGAGATGTGGGCCGGCGGCACCACCGACGTCCAGGTGTCGATGCGGCTGGGCGCCAATCAGGCGGCCGCGGTGTGGCAGGGGCAGTGGTGGCGGCTCCTCGCCAGCATGTTCCTCCACGACGGCATCCTCCACCTCGCCTTCAACGGCTGGGCGCTCTACCAGCTGGGCAGCCTCTTCGAGATCTGGCTCGGCTCCTCGCGCCTGCTCGCCACCTACTTCGCGAGCGGCATCGCGGGCTCGCTCGCGAGCGTCCTCTGGAACACCTACGGCGGCGGCGAGCTCAACCGGCCGTCGGTCGGCGCCTCGGGCGCCATCTTCGGCCTCCTCGGCGCGCTGATCGCCTTTCTCCTCCGCCGCCGGAGCCGCCTCACCCCGCTCGCCAAGTCGCTCCTCGGGCAGCTCCTCTTCTGGGCCGGCATCAACCTCGTCCTCGGCATCACCTTCCCGCTGATCGACAACGCCGCCCACATGGGCGGCCTCGTCGCCGGCCTCGCCGCCGGGCTCCTCCTCCGCGACCAGAGCGAGCGCCAGCCCCGCCCCGCGCCGGCGATCCCCTCCTACCCGCCCGACGAGCGCGTCTGAGGGCCGGCCGGCGCGAGCGGCCAGACCGCCGCCGCCGCCACGTCGGCGCGGCGCCAGGCGCGGGCGAAGCGCCGCTCGACCGCCGCCGCTTCGAGCGCCCGCCGCTCCTGACGGAGGCTCAGCTCGAGCCCCTTGAGGGCCCAGCCGTTCTCCGGGTTGCGCCGCAGGTCCTCGCGGTAGACCGCCTCCGCCTCCGCGGGACGGCCGGCGGCCAAGAGGACCGCGCCGAGGGCGTGGCGCACCGGCAGGTTCCAGTCCGACGGCTCGTCGTAGGCGAGGCCGTCCTCGGCGGCGGCGGCCCGGCGGAGGAGCGCCGTCGCCTCGGCGGTCCTCCCCGACGCCGCCGCGATCTCTCCTCCCAAAAGGTCGGCGGCGATCCCGCCGAGCGCGTGCGCCGGGTTGAACCCCTCCATCGCCGCGGCCGGCACGCTCTTGAGGAGCCCCTCGGCGGCGGCGTGTTCGGCGGCCGCGTCGACCGCGCCGGCGATCCTCCCCTCGCCCACCCGCGCCAGGCCGCGGGCGACGTGCCACATCGCCCGCGCGTAAGGGTACTGCGCCGGGGGCTGCGGCGCGCGGAGGACCTCCGCGTAGCGCGCGAAGCGGATCGCCGTCCACTGGGGATAGCCGAGGGCGAAGTCGAGGCCGGGCATCGTCGCCATCATCTCCGCGGGGATCTGGGCGAGGGCATCGCGGGCGGCCTGGAAGGCCTCGGCGCTCCGCCCCTCCATCAGCGCCGCCGCCCACAGGAACTGGTAGTTGTGCGCCACGTACATGAGGTAGAAGCCCCGCGGATGGGCGCGCGCCACGTAGGCCGCCTCCGCCCGGATCGCCTGCCGGTTGGCCTCCGCGGCCTCCTCGTAGCGGCCGACGCGCATGTAGACGTGGCCCGGCATGTGGACGAGGTGCCCGGCCGCGGGCATGGCGGCGCCGATCCGCCGCGCCGAGGCGAGGGCCCGCTCGGGATGGGGCGAGGCCTCGACGGCGTGGATGTAGTAGTGGTTGGCGCCGGGATGATCGGGACGGCGGCGGAGGACGTCCTCGAGGGCCGCCACCAGCTCGACCGTGCCGGGTTGCGGGCGGCCGTCGTGGGTCCACAGGTCCCAGGGCCGGAGGTCCATCATCGCCTCGGCGAAGAGCGCGCCGGCGTCGGGATCGGCGGGGAAGCGGCGATGGACGTCGCGCATGGCGTCGGCGTAGGCGCGGTCGAGGGCGGCCTGGGCCTCCGGCTGGACCGGCGGCGGATCGGCATAGCGCCGGCCGAGGGCCGCGATGAGGGCGCGCTCGACGGGCGTGGTGCTGGCTCCGGTGGCTCCGCTGGCTGCGGACGCCGCGGCGCGCCGGCGGGCCTCGGCGGCGGCGCGGTAGGCCGCCCGCGTGCGGTCGGCCTGGGCCGGGAGGTTGATGTGCGGCCCGAGCGCCATCCCCACGCCCCACGAGCAGAAGGCGCAGGTCGGATCGAGGCGCGCGGCCTCCGCGAAGGAGCGCTCGGCCTCCTCCAGGTTGAAGGCGTAGAGGAGCCGGAGGCCCTGGTCGAAGTAGCGCTGGGCGGCGGGCGAGCGAGCGGTGATCAGGCGGTGATAGCTGCCCAGCCCGGCGATCAGGGGCACCGGGACCGGCGCCGGGGTGGGCCGGCGCGCGGCCGGGGAGGCGCCCGCGAGCGGCTGCGTGAGGGCGGCGAGGGCCAGCAGGGGCGCAAGGGACGTCAGGCGACGAGCTTTCCGCATGCGTCGGGTTCTCCCTCGATGGCTGTGGCCCGCATTATCTTCCAGGGTCGCAGGCTGGGCTACGGTACGACGAGGAGGTGACAAAGCCTGACCGGACCGGGTAAACTCTGCAATTCGGGGGTGTCGTTCCCTACGACCGCCCGCCCCGAGACCCACCCGGCCCATCGCCCTACGCTGCGCTCAGTCTGCGCTCCACGGCGAACGGCCGGCCGATGAGGAGGATCCCACCCGATGGCGTCGCGACGCATCATGAGCCGGCTGTACTACTTCACGATCGAGGACGAGAGCATCCTCTCCGAGGCCTTCGGCCAGCTCGAGCGGGACGTCTACGCCATCACCTACAAGGTGGCCGGGAGCGAGGACGTCTTCGTGACCACGGGCGAGACCAAGGACGCGATGGACAGGAACGACATCCCCTACAACCTCCTCGCCGAGGAGGACGCCTCGAAGATCGCCCTCTTCCACTCCCCCCTCTCGCGCGAGGAGCTGGGCGACTACGAGGACGCGGTCAAGGCCCTGGCGCTCGCCTGCCGCGCCATCGCCGTCGCCTGCGTGGGGGTCAACGGCGAGACCAACCTGGGCTTCGATCTCTCGAACGGCGCCAAGCACTACACCTACTTCACTGCCCCCGCCGGCCACACCTTCATCTGGCGCCTCTTCCGCGACCGCCCCGAGGCGGTCAAGTTCCTCTCCAAGCTGACGGCGGGAGAGAAGAAGGCGGTCGAGTGGGCGGAGTCGATCCCGCTGGCGTCGGCGAAGGAATTGAAGTCGTATCACTAAGCTAGCTGTGGCCGGCCCCTTTCCCGTCGAGCAGTAAAGGAAGTCACGCCGGCGAATCGCTCGCGCTCGCGTTCCTAGAACCGCGAGCTCTCTCGGGTGGCTCATCACGATGGAGGAGTGACATGACGAAGCCAGCAAAGAACACGATTTGCCTTTGGTACAATGGCGACGCCGAGGACGCAGCGCGGTTTTACGCCCAGACCTTTCCCGATTCGTCCGTTAGCGCCGTGCACCGCGCACCGGGAGACTTTCCGTCTGGGAAGGAAGGGGATGTGTTGACGGTTGAGTTTACCGTGATGGGAATTCCCTGCCTCGGGCTCAATGGTGGACCAGAGTTCAAGCACAACGAAGCCTTCTCGTTTCAGGTCGCGACCGAGGACCAGGCCGAAACCGATCGCTACTGGAACGCGATCGTCGGCCACGGCGGCCAGGAGAGCGAGTGCGGCTGGTGCAAGGACAAATGGG
>DATBQN010000357.1:0-10426 GCA_036560825.1 Thermoanaerobaculia bacterium | reverse complement strand
TGGGCGTCGAGCCGTTGGGGAAGCGGACGTTGATGAGGAGGTCGCCGCTGTTGCCGGCGGGGAGCGGGTTGATCATCACGAACTGGACGCGGGTGCGGCCCGAGCCCATGAAGTTGGGCGTCACGTTGATCGCCGCCACGTCGCCGGTGGGGCTCGCCGGCACCGTGGATATCTCCTGGACCTCCGCCGGCAGGAGGTCGTCGACCTCGGCGTTCAGGCAGGGCCCGGAGGTGTTGCTGCAGTTGTAGGTCAGGCGGTAACCGAAGGTCTGGCCGGTCTGCTTGGTGCCGCCGGCGTCGACCGAGACGGCGGATTTGAGGAGCGGCTGGGCGCTCGCGGGAAGCGCGGCGACGGCGAGCAGGGCGGCGGCGAACAGACGCTTCAAGGCCATGAAGTCCCCTCGGAGACAAGGCGGCTTGGTTGAGCCCGACCTGAAATTAATTTCGCGAAAGATAACGTTTGGGTGGGGGCGCAGTCAACCCCGCGCCGGCGATCTCCTGCCGTGCCCGTCTCGGTCAGCGAGCCTTGCCCTGGGCCGCCACGGCCGCGGCGGCGCGGACGGCGGCCTCGGGGTCGCCCAGGTAGCGGTGGGAGAGCGGCCGGAGATCGCGGTCGAGCTCGTAGACGAGAGGGATGCCGGTGGGGATGTTGAGGCCGACGATCGCCTCCTCGGAGATCCCGTCGAGGTGCTTGACGAGGGCGCGCAGGCTGTTGCCGTGGGCGGCGATCAGCACGCGCCGGCCGGCCCGCAGGGCGGGCGCGATCGTCCCCTCCCAGTAGGGGAGGAAGCGGGCGACGGTGTCCGCGAGCGACTCGCCGACCGGCAGCTCCTGCGGCGAGAGACCGGCGTAGCGCCGGTCGCGGCCGGGATAGCGCGGGTCGTCCGGGGCGAGCGCCGGCGGCGGCTCGGCGTAGCTCCGCCGCCAGGCGAGCACCTGCGCTTCGCCGTACCGTGCCGCGGTCTCCGCCTTGTCGAGCCCCTGGAGGGCGCCGTAGTGGCGCTCGTTGAGGCGCCAGTCGCGGACTACCGGCAGCCACATGAGGTCCATCTCGTCGAGCACGATCCACAGCGTGCGGATGGCGCGCTTCAAGAGCGAGGTGTAGGCGACGTCGAAGGTGAAGCCGCCCTCGGCGAGGAGCCGGGCCGCCTCGTGCGCCTCGGCGATCCCGCGCGCCGTGAGGTCGACGTCGGTCCAGCCGGTGAAGCGGTTCTCGAGGTTCCAGGTGCTCTCGCCGTGACGCAGCAGGACGAGAGGGAGGGGGGCGTCGCTCATCGGCTCCGGGAGGAGAGCCTCTACTCGAAGATCTCGCCCAGGGCGATCGTGAGCCCCGGCAGGAGCGGGGTCGAGAGCGTCTCGCCGTGGGGCTCCGGGCGGAGGCGGTCGCCGCGGCGGCGGAGGACTTCGACGGCCGCCGCCTCGGGGTCGACGATCCAGTATTCGGCGACGCCGTGCTTCTCGTATAGATGGCGCTTGAGGACGGCGTCGATGCGCCGCGAGGAGGGGGAGAGGATCTCGATCGCGAGGTCCGGAGCGGCCGCGAGGCAGCGCTCGCCGATGACGTGCTCCCGCCCGGCGGAGATGAAGAGGAGGTCCGGCTCGACGACGTTGTGCGGCGAGAGCACCACGTCGAGCGGGGCATGGTAGAGGCGCCCGCACTTCGTTGCGTGGACGAAGTTGCCGAGCAGGCGGATCAAGTTGAAGGACACCGCCTGGTGCCGTGGCGTGGGGGCCGGGGACACGAAGTGCTCGCCGTCGATCAGCTCATGGCGCTTCCCGTCCTCGGGGAGGTGTAGCAGATCCTCGTAGCTCCAGCGCGCGCTCGGATCTCTCATGACGAGGGAAACTCTACCACTCCCGCCCTGCTCCCCGAAGAGACGGCCGGGCCTCGAGCCCGGAGCGACCGTTCAAAGGGATAGGACGGGAAACGGTGCGGCGACCTTGCACGGGAGGGCGCGGTCTCTAGAGCGGCGCGATCTCGGCGGCCGGCTCCGCCTGGGTCACCCGGCGCGCCGCGCGGAGGCCGCGGAGGTCGTCGAAGAGCGAGTAGACGACGGGGGTGGCGAGGAGGGTGAGGAGGAGCGAGAGCGTCTGGCCGCCGATGACGACGACGGCGATGGCGCGTCGCTCTTCGGCGCCCGGGCCGGTGCCCACGGCGAGCGGCAGCATGCCGGCGACGAGCGCCAGGGTGGTCATGAGGATCGGCCGGAGGCGGTCGCGGTTGCCCTGCAGGATCGCCTCGCCGCGCGGCATCCCCGCGGCGCGCAGGTTGTTCATGTGATCGATCTGCAGGATGGCGTTCTTCTTCACCACGCCGAAGAGCACCAGGATGCCGAGCGCCGAGTAGAGGTTCACCGTGTTGCCGGTCGCCCACAGCGAGAGCAGGGCGAAGGGCACGGCGAGGGGGAGCGAGAGGAGGATGGTCAGCGGGTGGACGAGGCTCTCGAACTGCGAGGCGAGGATCATGTACATGAAGATGATGGAGAGCGAGAAGGCCCAAACGAACTCGCCGTAGGTGCGCGCCAGCTCGCGGCCGCGGCCGGCGACGCCGGTGGTGTAGGCGGCCGGCATGTTGAGCTCGGCCGCGGCGCCGCGGAGGGCCTCCAGCCGGTCGGCGAGCGCGTAGCCGGGCCCGACGCCGGCGCGCAGGCTCACCTGCCGCTGGCGGTCGACGCGGTCGACCCGCGAGGCGGTCGTCTCCTGCCGGATGTCGACCAGGTTGTCCAGCCGCACGAGCGGCTGGGGGCCGCGCCCGGGCACCGCGGCGCGCGGCACGTAGAGGAGGCGGATGGCGTCGGGGTCGTTGCGCCGCCCGTTGGCGAGCCGCAGCTCGACGTCGTAGTCCTCGTTGGTCGCCGGGTCGTGGAAGCGCGACACCTGGTCGTCGCCCCCCACCATCAGCGAGAGCGCCGTCGCCACGTCCTCGACCTGGACGCCCAAGTCGGCGGCGCGCTGGCGGTCGACGGCGATGCGCAGCTCGGGCTTGGTGAGCTTGAGCGTGGTGTCGGCGTCGACGATGCCGCCGAGCTGCTGGGACCGCAGGCGCAGGCGCTCGGCGTAGGAGGCGAGCGCCTCGAGGTCGGGGCCGCGGAGGGTAAAGTCGATGTCGAAGTTGCCGCCGCCGATGTTGAACGACGGCACGTTGCGCACCGACGGCCGCAGCTCGGTGAAGCGCGCCAGCCGCCGGCGGACCTCGGCCATCGCCTCGCGCTGGCTGAAGTTGCCGCGGAAGGCGGCGAGCGGACGGAGATGGGCGAGCCCCGCGAGCAGGCGGCCGATCGAGAAGTGCCGCTCCTCGGAGGGCGCCAGCTGGACGAAGGCGTACCCCTGGTTGACGTTGCCGAGGAAGCCGCTCCCCGCCGTCGCCAGCACCGAGCGCACGCCGCGCGTCTTCCACAGCTCCGCCTCGACGCCGCGCATCGCCTGGTCCATGGCGGCGAGGCTGGTCCCCTCGGGGGCGGTGACGTTGACCTCGAACTCCGACTCGTCGACGTCGCCCGGGATGTACTCCAGGCGGACCAGCCGGTAGAGGGGGATCGAGGAGAGCATGACGGCGACGGCGAGGAGAGCGACGCCGCGCCGGCGCGCCATGGCCGCGGTGAGCAGGCGCTCGTAGCCGCGGTCGATCCAGGCGTAGAAGCCGCGCCGCGAGCGGGCCCGGCTCGGCTCGGCCCCGGGCTCGGCATGGCCGCCGCCATGGCCGGCCGCCGCGTCCTCGGCGCGCAGCAGGCGGGCGCTCATCATCGGCGTCAGGGTGAAGGAGACGAGCAGCGACACCATGACGGCGACCGCGGCGGTGATGCCGAACTGGTAGAGGAAGCGCCCCGAGATGCTCGACATGAAGGACACCGGGACGAAGATGACGACCAGCGAGAGGGTGGTCGCGAGGACCGCGAGGCCGATGTCGGCGGTCGCCTCGCGCGCCGCCGCGAAGGGCGGCATGCGCTTCTCCTCGACGAAGCGGAAGGTGTTCTCGAGGACGACGATGGCGTCGTCGATCACCACCCCGACCATCAGCACCAGGGCGAGCATGGTGACGCTGTTGAGCGTGAAGTCGAGCGCCTTCATCATGCCGAAGGTCGAGATCACCGAGGCCGGGATGGCGACGGCGGCGATGAGGGTCGAGCGCCAGCTGCGCATGAAGGCGAGGACGACGAGCGAGGCGAAGAGGCTCCCCAGGATGAGGTGGACGCGGATCTCGTGGAGGGCGGCGTAGATGTAGCGCGACTGGTCGCGCACGATGCGGATCTCGAGGTCGCGCGGGAGCTGGGCGGAAACGCGCGCGAGGCTCGCCTTGACGCCCTCGATCACCGCGATGGTGTTGGCTCCCGACTGGCGGAGGATGTCGAGCGTCACCGTCGGCACGCCGTTGAGGCGCGACAGCGAGCGCTGCTCCTTGGCGCCGTCGTCGGCCCGTCCGAGGTCGCGCACCCGCACCGCCTGGCCGCCGATCGTCTGCACCACGAGGTCGTTGAAGTCGCGCGCCGAGGCGAGCCGTCCGAGGGTGCGCAGCGTCAGCTCGCGCGGGCCGGAGGTGACGTTGCCTCCGGGCTCCTCGGCGTTCTGGCTCACCAGCGCGTCGCGCACGGCGGTGATCGGGATCTGGTAGGCGGCGAGGCGGTCGGGGTCGACCCAGACGTTGACGGCGCGCAGGAGGCCGCCCACCAGGTTCGCCTGGCCGACGCCGGGCGAGCGCTCGAGCTGCACCCTGACGATCTTGTCGGCGTATTCGGTGAGCTCGCGCAGAGGCCGGTCACCGGTCAGCGCGATGGTCATCACCGGCGAGGAATCGTTGTTGAACTTGTCGATGATCGGCGGCTTGGCGTCCTTGGGCAGCAGGCGGATCGCCCCGGCGACGCGGTCGCGCACGTCCTGGGCGGCGGTGTCGATGTCGCGGTCGAGGTTGAAGGTGACGATGACGAAGGAGTTGCCGGTCGCCGAGACCGAGCGCAGCTCGTTGATCCCCTGGACCGTGTTGACCGCCTCCTCGATGACCTGCGAGACCTCCGATTCGATCTCCTCGGTCGAGGCGCCGGGGAGCGAGGTGCGGACCGACACCGTGGGCAGGTCGACCGAGGGGAAGCGGTCGACGCCCAGCCGCGCGTAGCTCGCCGCGCCGACGACGACGAGGGCGAGCACGATCATCGCCGCGAACACCGGCCGGCGGATACAGATCTCGGCGAGCTTCTGCATGGCGGGCTACGGCGCCGCGCGCACCGGCTGGCCGCTCACCAGGTTGCCGGGCTCGACGACCACGGGCTCGCCGGCGGCGATGCCGTCGAGGATCTCGACGCGGTCGCCGGCGCGCCGGCCGGTGCGCACCATGTGCTCCTTGGCGCGCCCGCCCTCGACGCCGATCACCTTGTCGACGCCGGCGAAGGTGATGACCGAGGTGGCGGGCACGAGGACGGCCGGCGTCGCCGCCTCGACGACGATCTCGGCGCGCGCGAAGGCGCCCGGCCGCAGGCTCCCGTCGCGGTTGGGCACCTCGGCCTCGACGAGGAGGGTGCGGTTGTCCTCGCTGATCGCCGGGCTGATGCGGGCGACGCGCCCGCGGTGGCGGTCGGGGTCGCCCTCCACGGTGAGCGCGACCGCCTGGCCGGCCGCGACGCCGCGGGCGTCGCGCTCGGGGATCGAGAGGCGCAGGCGCAGGGGATCGATCTTCACCAGGACGACCAGCGCCTGGCCGATCGCGACGTAGTCGCCGGCCACCGCGCGGCGCTCGCGGACGACGCCGTCGAAGGGAGCCACGAGCGTCGAGTCGGCGAGCTGCTGGCGGGCGAGCTCGAGCTCGGCGCGCCGCTCGGCGACGATCGCCTGGCGGTTGCGCGCCTCCTCGACCCCGTCCTGCCGCCGCGCCTCGGCGACCGCGAGATTGGCCTCGGCGGCGTCGAGGTCCTGGCGCGAGACGAGCTGCTGGGCGAAGAGGGCCGCCACCCGGTCGCGCGTCGTCCTCGCCTGGAGGAGGAGGGCGTCGGCCTGGCGGACCCCGGCGGTCTGCTCGAGGTCGGCCGCGGTGTCGGGAGCGCCCGGGGCGAGCCCCAGGCGGACGCGCGCCTGCTCGAGGGCGTTCTGCGCCTGGGCGACGCGGAGCGTGAAGTCGGCCGGCGCCAGGCGGGCGAGGAGGGCGCCCGCGCGCACCCGGCTCCCCAGGTCGACCGCCATGCGATCGAGACGCCCGGCCACCTTCAGCCCCAGCGCCACCTGCTCGTCGGCGGCGAGCGTGCCGGTGACCTCCACCGTGCGCGGCAGGCGCGCTCTCTCCGCGGTCGCCAGCCGCACCTCGCGCACGGGGAGCGGCGGCCGCCCATCGCGCTCGACCATGCCAGCGGTGGCCGAGATGCCACCCGTACCGGCGCGGTCCGCGCCGCCGGCGGCGTCGCCGCGCGCGGCCGGCCGTCCGCCGCAGCCGAGCGTGAGGCCGAACGAGAGGGCGGCGCCGAGCGCGAGGGCGGCGCGGATGCCGATCGACATTTGCTGAATCGCTCCCTTCGAGATGCGGGCTCGCCGTGCGCGCCACTCTAGCAGGACGCTCGCGGCGGCCGAGCGGCGGACCATGCTTATACTCGTGCGTGTCCTCGGGGTTGCACCTGCCGCCGCGTCTCCGGGCCGCGCTCCGCGCCCCCGTCGTGGCGGCGGCGATCGTGGCGGGCTACCCGGTCCTCCTCGGCATGCGGTTGCTGCTGGCGCCCTTCGAGCGCCGGCGCGAGCGCTTCACGTCGTGGTACTTCCGGCGCTGGTCGGGCGCGGTGCTGGGGCTCCTCGGGCTGACGGTCCGGGTGAGCGGCGAGCCGCCGGCGCCGCCCTTCCTGATGGTCGCCAACCACCTTTCCTACGTCGACATCCTGGTCCTCGCGAGCCGTCTCGGCTGCGTCTTCGTCTCCAAGGCCGAAGTCCGCGGCTGGCCGCTCCTGGGTCCCATCTGCCGCACCCTGGGGACGATCTTCATCGACCGCGAGGCGCGCCGCGACATCCCGCGGGTGATCGCCGAGGTCGAGCGCGACCTCAAGAAAGGCCGGGGCGTGGTGCTCTTCCCCGAGGGCACGAGCTCGGCAGGGCTGACCGTCGAGCCCTTCAAGCCGCCCCTCCTGGCGCTAGCCGCGCGCGCCGGGCAGCCGGTCCACTACGCGACGCTCGCCTACCGGACGACCGGGGCGGGCGATCCGCCGGCCCATCAGTCGGTCGCCTGGTCGGGCGGCGTGCCCTTCGCGCAGCACGCCTGGGGCCTGTTGCACCTCCAGGCGATCGAAGCGACGGTCCGCTTCGCCCCCGAGCCCATCTTCGAGACCGATCGCAAGCGCCTCGCCGAGCGCCTCCGACAGGCCATCCTCGCCGAGCTCCGGCCGGCGTTGCCGCGGGTGAATGAGGAGCTGATCGAGGGGGCCGAGAGGTAGGTCGAAGGAAGCGCCCTACTAGGATTTGGCTTCAATCCCGACCAGAGGCAGGAGGCTTTCCTCGTGAGCGAGTTCGGCCGCGTAGGCGAGAGCGGCCTCGATGTGCTCCGGCAAGAGGGTGGGATAGCTGTGCAGGATCTCCTCGCGGCTCGCGCCTTCGGCGAGGCTGTCCAGGATGTTGGTGACGAGCACGCGGGTGCCGCGAGCGCAGAGGCTGCCACCGCAGATCCGTGGGTCCGAAGACAGGTGCGTGCGCCAATCGGTCATAGATCCTCCCGCCGAGGCGTTTCCGTGCTCGGCTCCATGGTAGCAACAGGACCGCTCGAGCGGAACCGCGCCGGCGAGAAGATCTCGCGTCCATCGGCTCCGGTCGTCACCAGGCGCGCCACCTCGCGGGCGGTCCAGGGAGCGAGGAGGATGCCGTTGCGATGATGACCCGTGGCGACGAGGACCGGGAGACCGGGGAGGGGGCCTGCTGGGCGCCCGATAATGGGCATGGCGTCGGGCGTCGCCGGGCGGAGGCCGGCCCAGACGGCTTCGATGGGGGCGCTCGCAAGGGCGGGGAAGAGGTGACGGGCCCAATCGAGGAGCTCGCGAACGCCGGCTTCCGTCACGTGAGCGGCGAAGCCCGCCTCCTCCAGGGTCGAGCCGACGAGGAGCGAGCCCTCGCCGCGGCGGACCGCGTAGTGCTCGCGGTCGCGGACGATCCCCCGCCAGGGCCAGGAGACGCCGGCCAGGCGGACGATCTGGCCGCGCACCGGCCGCACGGAGAGCGGCGGCAGGCCGGGGATCGATCCGCTCCACGCCCCGGCGGTGAGGAGGAGCAGCCGGGCCTCACGCCTGCCGCCGGTGCAGTGGGCGACCACTCCTTTCGCAGATGTGGTCGCATCGGGCAGGACGTTTGGCGCGATCTCCACCCGCTCGACCTCGCAGCCGTAGGAGATGCGGACGCCGCGCCGCTCGGCGGCCGTCGCGAGGGCCTCGCACACCTGGACGTTGTCGACCCGCCGCTCGCCGGGGAGATGGAGGACGCGACGGGTGGCGGGCGAGGCGTCGGGCACCCGGCGGCGGAGCTCGTCGAGGGAGATCTCGTAGACCTCCTCGCCGGCGCTGCGGACCTCGGCAACGTAGGCATCGAGCGCCACGGCCTCGTCCTCCGAGAGCGCGAGCACCAGGGCGCCGAGGTCGTCGTGCTCGATCGGCCGGCCGGATTCCTCCTCGAGCGCGGCGAGGAAGGCGGGCCAGAGGTCGCGCGACTCGCGGCAGACGCCGACGAACTCTGCCGGCATCTCGTCGCCGAGCGCGGTCAGCATCCCGGCCGCGGCGTGGGAGGCGGCCGATCCCGACGGCAGGCGCTCGACGACCTCCACCTGGAGACCGGCCGCCGCGAGCTCGCGGGCGCAGGAGAGACCGATGATGCCGCCGCCGACGACTAGAACGTCCACCACGTCCAGGATGTCCGGGGCGCCGCCGCGGCTCATCGAGGGTGCGTCACCTCTTCGGAGAGGGCGCGCTCGAAGGCCGTAAGGGTCAGCTCGACCTCGGCGTCGCCGTGGGCGGCGGAGACGAAGAAGGTCTCGTAGGGCGAGGGCGGCAGGTGGATGCCCTGGTCGAGCAGGCGGTGGAAGACGCGGGCGAAGCGCTTGCGGTCGGTCGCCTCGACGTCGGCCAGCGAGCGCACCGGCTGGTCGGTGAAGAAGATCCCCATCATCGAGCCCCGGCGCTGGACGCGGCAGGGGACGGCGTGGCGATGGGCCGCGGCGAGGATGCCGCGCTCGAGCCGCTCCGAGACGGCCTCGAGCTGCTCGTAGACGCACGGCTCGGGCTCGGCGAGGACGGCGAGCGCGGCGCTCCCGGCGGCCACCGCGAGCGGGTTGCCGGAGAGCGTCCCCGCCTGGTAGACGGGGCCCGCCGGCGCCATCTTCTCCATCAGGGTCCGGCGCCCGCCGAAGGCGGCGATGGGGAGCCCGCCGCCGATCACCTTGCCGAGCGTGGTGAGGTCCGGGAGGACGTCGAAGAGGATCTGGGCGCCTCCCCAGGCGACGCGGAAGCCGGTCATCACCTCGTCGAAGACGAGGAGCGAGCCGTGGTCGTCGCAGAGCCGCCGCAGTCCCTCGAGGAAGCCGGGCTCGGGCGGCACGAGGTTCATGTTGCCGGCGATCGGCTCGACGACGACGGCGGCGATCTCGGCGGCCGACCCGGCGAAGAGCGCCTCGACCGCCGCGAGGTCGTTGTAGGGGGCGAGGAGGGTGTCGGCGGTCACCGCCGGCGGCACGCCGGGCGAGGAGGGGACGCCGATCGTCGCCGCACCGGAGCCGGCGGCCACCAGGAAGGGGTCGGCGTGGCCGTGGTAGCAGCCGACGAACTTGACGAAGCGCGAGCGTCCGGTCGCGGCGCGGGCGAGGCGCAGGGCCGACATCGTGGCCTCGGTGCCGGAGTTGACGAGGCGCACCATCTCGATCGACGGCAGGGCGGAGGCGATGCGCTCGGCGAGCTCGACCTCGGCGACGGTGGGGGCGCCGAAGGCGGTGCCGCGGGCGAGCGCTTCGGTCACCGCGTCGACGATCGCCGGATGGCGGTGGCCGAGGATGTGCGGGCCGTAGCCGCCGATGTAGTCGACGTACCGGCGCCCGTCCTCGCCCTCGAGCCAGGCGCCGCTCGCGGCGCGGATGAAGACCGGGTTGCCGCCGACGCCGCGGAAGGCGCGCACCGGCGAGCTGACGCCGCCGGGGATCACCCGCTCGGCGCGGGTGAGGAGGCGCGCGTCGACCTCGCCGTCGCGCCTCCCCGTCACTCCCGCCAGCCCTTGGCGAGCAGGCGGGCGGCCTCGCGCGCGCAGTAGGTGCAGAGGAGGTCGGCGCCGGCGCGGCGGATGGCGACGAGCGATTCCATCATCACCCGCTCGTAGTCGAGCCAGCCGCGCTCGGCCGCCGCCTTGAGCATCGCGTACTCGCCGCTCACGTGGTAGGCGGCGAGCGGCAGGTCGAGCTCGCGGCGGAGCGTGGCGATGACGTCGAGGTAGGGGAGGGCGGG
>DATBQN010000356.1:0-2346 GCA_036560825.1 Thermoanaerobaculia bacterium | reverse complement strand
GAGCTCGCGACCGCGAGCTCTGCATGGTCGGACTTCGCGGCCGCGAATCCCGACCTCCTCACCTGGCGGCCTTCGATCCTCGGCGCCTACTACCGCGAGGAGACCCTGCGCTCGGACCTCGCGCGGGCGACGTTCGTCCTCCCCGACCGGCTCGCCCCGCCGGCGGCCCCGTAGCGCCCGCGGCGATCAAGGCGAGCTTCCGCGCTCGCGTCATCCCCTTGATCCGCCGCTCCTCGGCGAGAGCTTCCACCCAGGTCGCGATCTCCGCCGACCAGGCGAGCTCTATGGGCAACCGCGAGCGGGTGTAGCGCGACGCCTTCCCGGCAGCGTGGGAGGCGAGGCGCTGGGGGAGATTCTTCGTCGCGCCGGTGTAGAACGAGCCATCGCGGCAGCGCAGGATGTAGACGAAGGGCATGAACGATGGGATCGTACAGCGATGGCCGCCGACGTCGCGATCCTCTGCCGGGACCTCACCAAGCGCTACGGCGCTCCGCCGCAGGGCGCCGGGCCGCCGGGGAACGGCGGCGGCGGCGTGCTCGCCGTCGACCGCCTGGACCTCGAGGTCGGCTACGGCGAGTTCTTCGGCCTCCTGGGACCGAACGGCGCCGGCAAGACGACGACCATCGGCATGCTGACCACCCGCGTCGTCCCCACCGCGGGGCGCGCCGTGGTCGCCGGGGTGGACGTGGTGGCCGAGCCGGCGCTCGCCCGCACCCGCCTCGCCGCCGTGACCCAGACCAACACCCTCGACCGCAGCCTCTCGGTCTTCGACAACCTCTACTTCCACGGCCGCTACTTCGGGCTCTCGCGCGCCGAGTGCCGCCGGCGGGCGGGCGACCTCCTCGAGCGCTTCGACCTCACGGCGCGGTCGGGCGCGCGGATCGAGCAGCTTTCGGGCGGCCTCGCCCAGCGCGCGCTCATCGCCCGCGCCCTCCTCCACGGACCGCGCGTGCTCTTCCTCGACGAGCCGACCGCCGGCCTCGATCCGCAGTCGCGCCTGCGCCTGTGGGAGGAGCTCGAGGCCTTGAACCAGGGCGGCCAGACGATCGTCCTCACCACGCACTACATGGAGGAGGCCGAGCGGCTCTGCCGGCGGCTGGCGATCGTCGACCACGGGCGCCTCCTGGCGCTCAACACGCCGGCGGGCCTCAAGGACGAGGTGCACGCCGACCGCGTGCTCAAGGTGACCCTCGCCCGCGCCGACGGCGGTGGCGTCGCCGCGGCGATCGGCCGCGTGCCGGGCGTCCTCTGCGTGCAGGCCGACGGCGCGGTGATCCACGTCGACGCCGAGGCCGCTCCCGGCCTGGTGGGCGAGGTGGTCGCGGCCGTCGCGCAGGCGGGAGCCGAGCTCTCCGACCTCTCGATCTCGCAGCCCAGCCTCGAAGCCGTCTTCCTCAAGCTGACCGGCAAGGAGTACCGCGCGTGACGATCCCCCTGGCTGTTCCCGAGACGCCTGTCCCCGAGACACCGGCCGCGGCAGGCGCCGCGCCCGCCCCGACGTCCGAGCCGGCGCCGCGCCTGTCGCTCGGCGCCATGCTCGCGACGACGCGGGCGCTCGTCGAGCGCGACCTCGCCGTCCTCCTCCGCGACCTCCCGGCCTTCCTGCTGCGCACCGCCATGCAGCCGGCCCTCTTCGCCTTCGTCTTCGCCTACGTGTTCCCGCGCATCGGCCAGGGGATCGGCGGCGCGCGCGACAGCGCCGCCTTCGCGGCCGTCCTCTTGCCCGGCCTGATGGCGAACACCCTCATGTTCCAGGGGGTGACCGCGGTCGCCCTGCCGCTCGTCTCCGAGTTCTCGGTGAGCAAGGAGATCGAGGACCGCGTGATGGCGCCGGTGCCGGTCCGCGTCGTGGGGCTGACCAAGGTGATCTCGGGGTCCGTGCAGGCGCTGCTCGCCTCGCTCATGGTGATCCCCGCGGTGTGGATCGCGACGGGGTTCCACACCACCATCCACTGGGACCATCCGCTGCGCCTGGCGACCCTCCTGCCGCTCGGGGCGCTCGTCGGCTCCTCGCTCGGCCTCATGCTCGGCACCCTCATCTCGCCGCGGCGGATCAACTACCTCTTCGCCCTCCTCCTGCTGCCGCTGACGCTCCTCGGCTGCGTCTACTACCCGTGGGTGGCCCTCTCGGCCCTTCGCTGGCTGCAGATCGCGGTGCTCGCCAACCCGGTCGTCTACATGAGCGAGGGCCTCCGCGCCGCCCTCTCGCCGCAGATCCCCCACATGCCGCTCTGGGCCATCTACGGCCTCCTCGGCGCCGCCTTCGCCGCCATGCTCTGGATCGGCCTCGCCAAGTTCGAGGCGCGGGTGCTCAGCTGAGCCGGCGGCGAGAGCCGCCGTCATCCG